>NZ_JBMLRC010000465.1:0-9619 GCF_049241225.1 Emticicia sp. | reverse complement strand
ACTGATGTCATTGAAACGGCAGATACACAAAACACAACCTCTACTGCTCAAAGAAGTTCGGCCAGAGCTGCCGCCCAAGACTACGAACCAAACGAAGTATTAATCAAATTTAAAAGTGGTGTTTCTGATGCCAAACAAGCTGAAATTTTGAATAGAATTGGAGGTAAAGTAAAGGAGAAGATTCTAACGAAATTGATGGAGAGATTTGGTGATAAGGAAGGAGTTACGCTCGTTCAGATGCCGATGAATGCATTAGAAGCTATTGCGAGGGTAAAAGGCTTGAATGAAATTGAGTATGCTGAACCAAACTACATCTATACGCACGATGCTGTTTCGAACGATACTTATTTCACCAATGGCTCGCTTTGGGGCATGTATGGTGCTGCGACTTCTCCAGCCAACCAATTTGGTAGCAATGCGGCTGTTGCATGGGCAAATGGTAAAACTGGCTCAAACACAGTTTACATCGGAATTATTGACGAAGGGTATATGTACACCCACGAAGATTTAGCCGCCAATGCAGGCGTAAATCCAGGAGAAATCAACGGAAATGGCGTTGATGACGATGGCAACGGCTTAGTCGATGACGTTTATGGCTGGGATTTTGCAGGTAATGACAAGCAAATTTTTGATGGTGTAGGCGATGACCACGGCACACACGTAGCTGGTACTATCGGTGGTGTTGGTGGTAACGGTAGAGGTGTTGCGGGTGTATGCTGGAATGTTAAAATGATTGGTGCCAAATTTTTAGGGAGCAGAGGTGGTACAACCGCCAATGCAATCAAGGCTGTTGATTACTTCACAGACTTGAAAATTAGACACGGTCTTAATATTGTAGCTACTAATAATTCTTGGGGTGGCGGTGGCTTCTCGCAAGCACTGCAAGATGCTATTCAGCGTGCCAATAATGCGGGTATCTTATTTATTGCAGCCGCTGGAAATGCAAGCAGTAATAATGATGCAACAGCAAATTACCCGTCGAACTACAATGTTGCAAACGTAATTGCGGTTGCTTCAATTACAAATACTGGTGGTTTATCAAGTTTCTCTAACTTTGGTGCAACACAAGTTGACTTAGGAGCTCCAGGTTCGGGTATTTTCTCGACAGTTCCAGTAACCTCGAAAGGTAAAGTTATTTCGGGCTACGCAAGCTATAACGGAACTTCGATGGCAACGCCTCACGTGGCGGGTGCAGCTGCACTTTATGCTTCAATTAATGCAGGAGCTTCGGCAGCTACTATCAAGAGTGCTTTATTATCTTCTGTAACGCCTACTGCTTCACTTTCAGGCAGGTGTGTAACTGGTGGAAGATTGAACGTTAGTTCGTTTTAAAACAATAAATTATTTACAAAGAAAAAAGAGGCTGTCTCAAAGGTTTTCTTCACAAAAGAATATTTGGATAGCATTTGACCGAGCGTCGGCCGCCTCACCCTCTCAATCTCCCTCTCCTCGCAGGAGAGGGAGACTTTTAGCCCTTCTCCTGTGAGGAGAAGGTCGGACCGCCGATGCGGTTGGGATGAGGCGACCGACGCCCGGTGATTTGCTGAATATTATTTGGTTGATTTTGCTTTTAAGACAGCCTCATTTTCTTTACAAGAGTTTCATTTTATACACCTCTACTTCTCTCGGAGAAATATCAGTCAGTACATAAAGCGGTTGGTTAGTTATTTTCATTTCGTCCAGTACATCAACTGTGTTTTTGTAAACAGATTCATCAGTTGGGCGAATGATAACCGTAAAATTTTTGATATTCTCAGCCTGTTTCCGTTTTTCAAGAATTAATTTACTTAATGCTGTGCCGTAAGCGGTTTCGGTTAAAAGACTTGGATTCAAATCTTTTGGGCCTTTTTGGTGGTAAAAAATCCGATTGTCTTTTCCCAAAATAAGCGTCAAGGTATTTTGATATTTGATTGGTGGCCCTGGTACGTTGGTTTTGTCAGGCACATACAGGGTCATCATTCGATTTGAGGTGAAAGTTGTGGTAAATACAAAAAACGTGATGAGCAGAAACCCCAAATCTACCATCGGGGTCATATCTACTCGGGGTTGGCGGGTGTTGGTGGTGAGTTCGGCCATTGTTGTAAAAGTTTAAGTTGAATATCTATTAATTATTTAGATAAATATCTAAATATATTTTTAAATTTCAAAATAAAACTTCAAAAATAAAAAAGGAAGCCTTCGCTTTGAGCGAAGGCTTCCTTAAAATCTTAATGTCCTACATTTCATTTCCGTTCAATAGAAAGAATCTTAAACTCGGTTCGGCGGTTACGTTGGTGTTCGGCTTCGGTACATTGTACGCCATCACCACAGCTATTAACTGGCTCTGATTCTCCTTTCCCTACTCCTCTCATTCTGGCACGAGCTACACCCTTATCAACCAAGAAATCAACAACTTCGTTTACCCTCCGCTGCGATAAACTTAAATTATCAAGAGCATTTCCACGGGTATCGGTATGCGAACGAATTTCGATAATCATATTTGGATTTTTCTGCATCGTCCACACGAGTTTTTCGAGTTCCCGGGCAGCATCTTTCCGAATTTTATAACTATCAGAGTCATAGTAAATATTATCAAGTTTTACTACGTCACCCACTTTGTAGAGCTTTGTATCGAACAACGAGCCTCCGCTGAGAACAGGAGTTTTCTTGCGAAAAATATTAATTATACCACGTTTTTCTTCAATTTTTGCTACTAATTCTGCCGATTTACCGAAATTTTCTTTGAAAGACTCTAAAATATAATCACAGTTGAGCTCACGCCTAAATTCGTACGAACCATCTGACCCAGTAACCATTTCTTGAGCGATGCCCGTGCACTGATTAATGAATTTTATTTTTACACCCGCAATCGGAGTACTATCCTTTCCTGCAGTTACGATTCCTCTAAAAATTGTCGAAACAGAATTGTTATTTTTATGTGACACCAAAACATCATTTTGGATTTTAGTTTCGGTAGGTTTACTTTTTTTGTTTTTATCTACGAGTATAATCTCTTTCTTAAGAAAAATATCCAATTTTGAAGATTCGTAATCAGAAGCATCTTTATTAGAAAAGCTGACGGTTTCGGTTTGAAAACCATTTTGTTTAACAAAAATATTGAATTCATTATCGGCTTCGAGACACAGTTTTATTGTACCCAAACTACTGGTTATGGCACTTTCTCTACTCAATTTATTTCCTTTGATTTCATATTCGAATCTTATTCGATCGAATGGTTTTTTGGTTTCATTATCATAGATATTTACTATCAATTCTCGACAGCCATAGAGTGTGCCAAGGCGAGTAAATTTGTATATATCATCATCGGTACCACCTCTTTTGCGGTTGCTACTCAGAAAACCTGTTTGGCGTTCGCTGTCGGTAAGGATTCCGAAATCATCTTTATTTGAGTTGAGCGGAGCTCCCAAATTACGTACCTTTCCACTTGGCATACCCGTTGCAGTATTCATCGGAATAAAGAAAATGTCCAAATCGCCCAATCCGGGATGGAAATCTGATGAGAAATAAAGGTTTCCTCTCTCATCGATAAATGGAAACATTTCATTGCCACGCGTATTCACTGCACCACCCAAATTTTGAGGTTTTGTCCATTCTCCATTATTATATCGAGTCATCCAAATATCTGTTCCACCATAGCCACCTGGCATATCTGATACAAAATATAATGTTTTGTCATCAATAGTAAGGGTCGGATGTCCGCATGAATAATCATTACTGTTAAATGGTACTTCTCTAATTTTACGCCAATCATTATCCTCATATTCGGCTATATAAAGCTTCAAACGATTGATTGTGGCATTTTTTTTCTGTCCAAATAATCCTCCTCCACCGATTTGACTATTACGAGTAAAAATAATTTTTGAGCCATCATGAAAAAATGCACATGGGCCTTCGTGGTACTTAGAGTTGAGATTTTTGCTAAATTTTTCGGTTGGAATCGTTGGATTTTCTTCGTAATCTAAATCTTTACTTCCCGTAATATACTCATTACCCTTACGACCAATAGTCTTGCCATCGTTTGGGGTTGGTGGTGTGTAATAATCGGTTCCGAGCTTTTTTGAGGGTGGGGCACTCTTTTGAATAGGCGTCTGTGTACTCGAGCCAATGGCCGAGGCACCGTTGCTTTCATTTCCGATCGCTTTTAGATCTTCGAGGTAAAACAAATCAAGGAATGAAGATGCATCCCAATTGAAAACTCTCCGAATGCCAGAACTGGTACTACGCCCCGAAACAAATACTAATCCCTTTTTGAAATATACAGGGCTAAAATCAGCACTACTCGAATTGATACCTACGTATTCGATTCTGTAACTTCCAGCATTTCGTTCTAGAGCCTCTCGATTACTATTTAGTTTGATGAATTCAATACCTCGCTTATCTTGTTCTTGAAGTTCGTTGAATTTTTGCCAATGTTGATTAGCTTCGGGAAACTTTCCGTTGCTTGTAAGTACCTGAGCAAAGTGTCGGTATGCTTTAATATCTTCGCCTTTTAGGATTGGATTTGCACTTAGGGTCTCACGATAAACCCTTTCTGCATTTGCATAATCTTTTACCTGTTTATAGCAGAGAGCCAAATTCAATTTTGCCTTGACGATTTCCTCTTCGGAAGCACCTTTTGGTTTCTTTAGGGCAGTCTCATACAGTTCAATAGCTTTTGCATAGCCCAAAGTCTCGAATTGGGTATTGGCTTTTTGAAAAACCTTCGAGGTATTTTGAGCAAACAATGCTAAAGTCGTAGTTATGAGATAAACCAAAAATATAATTCTCCTAATTGACATCGCAATAGAATGGTGCTTTTTATTTAAATAACGTACGTTTGGCAAAAATCATGCCTTTAGCTAATCTATTAGTTGCAAATCACCAATATTGATGGATAAACAACAATAAAACACCTTATAATGAGAATTTTATATTTTCAACAATAAAAAAAAGTGCCACTTTCATAGCAAACGCTTTGAGAAGTGACACTTTTTGGTCAGTGAATGCTCACGGATTATCTGGCAAGTGTTAAGTAACTTACTTTATGAACTCTTTGTCCATTTAGTTCGTAATCAAGAGTGAAGAAGTAAGTACCATCTGGCACACCTTCGGTTCCGAATCTAACACCTTGATTAGACGTTCCGTCCCATCCTTTTGTTTTATTAGTCAAGATACCATCCTTATCTTTAAACACCACGTGCCCCCATCGATTGTAAATATCACACGAAATCATTGTAGCACCTGCTGGCAACTCAATAATAAACGTATCATTCTTACCATCGCCATTTGGAGAGAAAGCCTCTGGAATTGTGAGATTTCCTTCGCTTACCGGTAATACTAAGGCTGTAGGTGTTGATTCATTGATCTTGATTTCAGTACCTGCATTTGAGATATCTGTTACAACTTTACCATTTCCAATAGCCTTGGCATATGCATTGTTATTGAATGGACCAGTTACTCCTTTGTGGAATACTTTCACGGTAAACACCAACGAATCTAACTGACCTACTTCTAATTTACTAGTTGAATCGGCGATCAAAAGATTTACATCTTCTTTACCATTGAAATTCGGATTCAATTTCAATGTGCTGTTTTTACTGACCGATGATCCAAGCACTCTGTAAGTAACGCTATCGGCAAATGTTTTGCTTAAAGTATCCGAAACTTGTACGTTGGTCAACTTAGAGTTTCCAAAGTTTTTCACGAGAGCTAAGTAAGTTACACTGTAGCATGTTTCATCAACTTTCGCAGAATCTGCTACTGAAAGTGCAATGCCAATTGCCGGACGATCTGGAGCAATATCAATCTTAAACTGGATTGGTGTTGGGTCAGCGTTATTTGTTGGATCGCCATCACCGTCAGGGTCAGAGTTTATACCATCAGTTGAAATGTCTTTCTTACCATTTGCTGTTACCTCAGCAACATTAAAGAAGTCTGTAACTGTTGCATTTTTCAAATCCACTTTCACCGTGAATCTCATCACAAGTTTCTGACCTTTCTTGATACTGCTCAATGAATCAATTAGCATGTCGGTGTTCAATCCACGGCCTGTATATTTAGGATTCACAACTAGGCCAGAGTCAGCAACTATTTTGATAGTATCATTCAAAATTTTAGCTCCATTACCAAATGCACGGTCGAGATCATCTTTAACCTGAATATTTTTCACATCAGTTCCACCTAAATTAGTAACGTAGATTACAAACGGTACGTTATAAATCTTATCACTTACCAATATAGCTGGATCACATACTTTACTCAGACCAATAAGTTCGCCCGAGGCTGGATCGTTGATCACAGCTTCGCTTGAATTATTTGACAGCACATTATCTGTCTCCTTTATCTTCGATAACTCTGCTTTGTTTACAATCTTACCGGCTGCGGTTACTTTCGTGTTATAAGTAAAAATGACGCTATCCCCTCTTACTAATGAATCTAGTTTTAGAGATACGATACCGTTGGCAAATGTTGCATTACTTGTTACACTTTCGAAAGCTAAACCACTCGGTAAAATATCACGCACTTCGATTCCTGTTGCTTTTACTTGTCCGTTATTTTTAACTATCACTTTGTAGCTAACGGTTTCATTTACAGGAACTACCGGTGCTGAAGCGACTTTCTTCACTGCAATATCAACAACTGGGATAGTTGGAGTTACGCCTCCACCTTCACAGGCAGTAATCGTAACTTTCACGGCAACACCATCTGAATAACAGCCAACAGTACTACGCTCAAAGATATAGTATGTACCTGCTACAACTGCACCAGGATTTGTTACTAACGGAGAGTTTGTCGAACTTGTAGTATGGAATTCGAATTGTCCTCCTGCAGCTGGATCGCTTAAAATTGCAGTATTTAGGTCAGCTGTATTGAATGGACAAACATTCTTAATTTCAGCTATCAGTTTTGGTGCATCTACTTTCTTTCCAACTGTTACCACTACTTCATTTGATTTCTCACTTTCACACTTACCTCCTAATGATTTACAGATAGCTGTGTAGGTTGTTTTTTCAGCGGTCGGAGAAACATTGAGCACTCCACCGGTTGATCCTTCAGACCAAACTACGATACCTGTACATCCTGTTGCTGTTAGCGTTGTTGACCCTCCAGAACAAATAACATTATTTTTACAAGTAATAAATGGTTTATTTGGAATTCCAACCGCTATCGCTATATGTTCGGAAACAAGGCTTTCGCAGTCTCCTACTTTACATTTTGCTGAGTATTTAGTTATGCCATCTGGAATTACGATGACTGATTCACCCGTAGAACCATTAGACCAGACTACTGTTCCTTCGCACCCATAAGCCTTGAGGGTTGCTGACTCTCCGCTACAAACCAGGTCTGTACTACATGCTACAGTTGGCGTTGAAACTACTCCAACTTTTACTTGAACTAGGTTAGAAAGTGGACTTGAGCATGTGCTCGAGACATTACATACAGCTGAGTAAGTTGAAGTTGCGGTTGGTTTGACAGTCACTACATTCCCTGTTTGACCAGTAGACCACACCACTGTACCTGTTATACAGCCAGTTGCTGTCAGTGTGACATTTTCTGGTTTACAAATGGTTGTTTGCGATGCACTCGCCACTGGAGCAGTTGCCAAACAGCCAGTACCACAATCTGTTTTAGATTTGATAATTATTGGTATAGAGGCTACACTTGTTCCACATGCATTTTTACAAGTAGCGGTATATGTTCCCGAAGTTGTCACTGTCAAACTGCTTCCCGTTGCTCCATTACTCCAAGTTATTGTCCCAGTGCAAGGTGTCGCTGATAATATTGCTGATTCGGTTGCACATATCTCAGTTTTACTTGATGTCACAGCTGGAGCTGCTGGGTTTTGGCCTGTGGTTATTACTACTTCCTGTGATGCTACACTTGTTCCACACGCATTTTTACAAGTTGCGGTGAAAGTTCCTGCAGTCGATACTGCAAATGAACTACCTGTTGCACCTGCACTCCAAGTAATGGTTCCAGAACAGCCAGTTGCATTTAATGTAGCTGTTTCAGTTCCACATAGACTTGTATTGCTTGCAGTTACATTTGGTGCAGAAGGAGCACCACCAGAAGTGATTGTAAGTACTCTAGATACAGGACTTGTTCCACAATTATTTGTACATGTTGCTGTATATGTTCCAGCCACACCAACGATAATTGTAGTACTTGTCGCACCTGAACTCCACGTGATTGTTCCAGAACAATTTGATGCAGTTAGGGTCGCTGTTTCGGTTCCGCATAAGCTGGTTTTATCTGCTACAATAGTAGGTGCATTTGGTGTTGTACATACATCACAATCCAATTTGGCTTTGATTACGATTGATTTAGAAGCTGCACTCGTTCCACAAGTATTAGTACAGATTGCAGTGTAAGTTCCAACGGTAGAAACTGTCAAGCTACTTCCAGATGTAGCGTTATTCCAAGTTACTATTCCTGAGCATCCCGTTGCAGTTAAAACTGCCGACTCCGTTGTACAAATTTCAGTTTTATTAGCTGAAACATTTGGAGCAGAAGGGTTTCCTCCACTTAAAATTACCAGGTTATCGGATGACAGACTAGTTCCACAATCATTTTTACATGTGGCAGTATAGGTACCTGCAGCAGAAACTGTCAATGTGCTACCTGTAGCACCAGATTTCCATATAATAGTCCCCGGACATCCTCTTGCGGTTAAAATTGCAGTATCAACTCCACAAAGGCTAAGTTTATCAGCAGTCAATTTTGGCACATTTGGTGATCCACCCTTCAAGATGTTTACAACATTAGACGCACTGCTTATACCACAAGGGTTTACACATTTTGCAGAATATGTACCCGAGCTCAATTGAACAGTTGTTCCTGTTGCACCTGTACTCCATGTAATTGTTCCAGAACATCCCATGGCTATTAGGGTAGCCTTTTCTGTTCCACAAACATTCATATTATCAGATGAGATAATTGGTGCTGCTGGCGAATTTCCCTGTTGAATCACAACACTTTGACTTGGGGCACTTTCGCCACATACAGTAGAGCATGTTGCTGTATATGTACCCGCAATGCTGACACTTAATTGGGTTCCAGTAGTACCAGTACTCCAAGTTACCTGTCCAGAACAACCGTTAGCTATTAAATTTGCTTTTTCTGTACCACATAGACTGGTCGTATTAGATATTAATGTTGGAACTGGTGGTAGTGCTGTTTTCTTTATGATTATAGCATTACTATTACCACTTTCACCACAGACATTCGAACATGTAGCTGTAAATGTACCTGATACATTGACTACTATCGAGGTATTGGTTGCCCCGTTATTCCACTTGATAGTACCTGCACATCCAGAAGATGTCAATGTTGTTGTTTCAGTACCACAAAGTTCTACTTTATTAGCACTAATAATCGGTGCAACTGGTGCCGATCTTGTGGTTATGACAATCTGATTAGAAAGGTTGCTTTCTCCACAACTAACACTTGAACACTTCGCAGTGTAGGTTCCAGCATTAGTTACTGTAATGCTCGAACCAGTAGCTGAATTACTCCAAGTCACCGTTCCTGTACATCCTGTTGCAGTAAGTGTTGCAGCTTCAGCACCACACAAATTGGTTTTGTTGGTACTAATTGAAGGAGGATTAGAACTGTTACCCGTTGTAATCACTACGGCATT
>NZ_JBMLRC010000464.1:0-2323 GCF_049241225.1 Emticicia sp. | reverse complement strand
GGTTCGGGGGCTTGTGCGATGCTCGTACAAAAACCTAATATGTGCAATGGTGCCAATCTTACTTACTTGAAATCAGTTTTTCATGAAGTAAAAGGATTTACGGGAAACGAAGATTTGGCATCGGGCGATGATGAATTTTTGATGCACAAAATTGCTGCGAAGTATCCCGATAAAGTACGTTTTCTGAAAAGCCAAGATACAATCGTCGAAACCGAAGCTCACACCAGTTGGCGGTCGTTCTATAATCAACGAAAACGCTGGGCCAGCAAATGGCGACATTATAATAACTGGCAAACTACGGCTTTAGCAGTTTTTGTTTTCTTGGCGAATCTGCTCGTACCTCTAACTTTTGTCAGTTGGTTTGCTGATTTTATTTCTACCGAAACGTTTCTGATGAGTCTTTTCTTAAAATTTTCGGCAGAATTTATTTTTTTGAGCCTCATGGTCAGTTTTTTACGTAAAAAAAACTTAATTTGGTTGATTCCTTTCGTGCAGCTTGTTTATCCGTTGTATGTAGTCTTTTTTGGACTTGTAGCTCAAAAACAAGGCGAATATGTATGGAAAGGTCGAAAACTTAAATAAGCAACAATTGGCAATATACCTTCATCTAAACCTCAAAAACAATGAAACATCTTTACACCCTACTTTTTTGCCTACCATTTTTGTGCATTGCCCAAGATAAAGCCGAAAAACGTCTATTAAAGAAAGCTGATAAGATTCACGCCAGTGCCTATACGGTCGATACGCACGCCGATGTACCTATCAATATGATGGAAATAGAAGGCTTTGATGTGGGAGCAAAACACAACTACGCCGAAGATGGTACACAGATAGATTTTCCGAGAATGAAAGAAGGTGGCATGGACGCCATGTTTTTTGCAGTATATCTGGGGCAAGGAAAACGAACCCCCGAAGCCAATGCCGAAGCCAAAGAAAAAGCCTTAAAGATTTTTGCTAAAATTCACGAAGCCGTAAAAAACAATGCCGATAAAGTAAGTTTGGTTACGACCGCCAAAGAAGGTTATGCTGCTCATAAGCAAGGAAAACTGGGCGTATTTATAGGAATGGAAAACGGATGGCCAGTTGGCACCGATTTATCTAATCTGAAATTGTATTATGATTTAGGTTTACGCTACATTACGCTTGCCCATTCATTCAATAATGATTTGAGCGATTCGTCAGGCGACCCACAAGGTGCAGAACACGGTGGGATTAGTAAACTCGGAGAAGCATGTATTGCCGAAATGAATCGTCTGGGAATTGTGGTTGATGTATCGCACCTGTCAGACTCGGCTTTTTACGATGTCATGCGTTTGAGCGAAGTGCCTGTTTTTGCTTCACATTCTTCGTGCCGTGCTTTGTGCGATGTAAAAAGAAACATGACCGACGATATGATAAAACTACTGGCATCGAAAGGCGGAGTTATTCAGATAAACTTCGTGGCTGATTTCTTGAAAAAACCTTCGGCTGAAGTAGCAGTTTCGATAAGAACAATCAGAATGCAAGTGCAGAAAGCCGATGCCACACCCGAAGATAAGAAAAAACTCAATGCCGAACTCCGCCAGATTAAGTATAAGTACCCAAGCGATGTGCCAACGGTGAAAGACGTCGTAAACCACATCGACCATGTAGTAAAACTCGTAGGAATCGACCACGTAGGAATAGGCATGGACATGGATGGTGGTAGCGATGTAATAGGTGTTGAGGATGTAAGTAAGATAAAAAATGTAACCGTTGAGCTACTCCGACGTGGCTATTCTGCCAAAGACATCAAAAAGATTTGGGGCGGCAATACCATGCGAGTTTTGGCCGAAGCCGAAAAATTCTCTAAAAAATAATTACTCCTCTAATATTTTCTTTTTCTACAGACATTCGAAAAAAAGTCAATTTTTTATCTTTTTTATACAAAAACTTGTCTATACATCAAATATACCCTAAAAATTTTATATCTTTGTGTACATATAAATATTCCTATATAAATTATAATTAAATTTTTTTTTGAAGAAAAATAATTTTAAAAATAGAAATATTTTGTAGTTTTCTATAAAATATTTAATATTGCATCATATTGATACAATATATATTTTTTGGCTTTTCGAGGATACCTATTAAATCGAGAAATCAACTACATCTTCATCGAACAAATTATAATATATATAAGAATAATTTATATAAATCCAACACAAATATCATAATCGTTGTCAACACATCAGTTGTGTTTTCGATTATAAAAAAAACCTAACCAGTACAATATAAAAAAGACCTTAATCAATTTTTTTCTAATTTTTTAACTTAATCAAAACTATGAAACAAAACTACTTTG
>NZ_JBMLRC010000463.1:0-9477 GCF_049241225.1 Emticicia sp. | reverse complement strand
TTAATAAACTCCAACAGAAAAGCGTTATACTTTCCAACCTTCACGGTAGGTTCTTCCCACAAATTGGTTTGCTTCTTCTAAGTTCGTAATTCTCATATTTTCACCATCCCAAAGCAGTTTTTTACGTGCATAAAACTCCGCTTGGCCTTTGCTATTTTCTTTACGCAACATATAACTTCTAATTGCCAAATTTCCCATCAATACGGTTTCGGTCATTGGGCCAGCATAATCAAACGACGACGTAAGTCCCAAATGCTCTTTGCTATTGAAACCGGCCTTACAAGCATCTACCCAACGGCGTTGATGGCCGTATTCGGGTTCCATATCTTTTGGTAAATCTGGGCCTAATTCTTTCGTACCATCATTCAAAAACAATTTTGGCATCATCGGAGAGCTATCATTAATGTTGGTTGAAATAATACCTTTTTCGCCAATAATAAGTACGCCGTTGCTGCTATTTGTTCCGCCGATGTCTTCGTTTGGAGGAATAATATCAGGGTGTGCTGGTCTGATTCCACCATCACTCCAGGTCATTTCGATTGGAGATTTGCTTTTGGGTGTTGCACCAAAATGTAGTGTAATAAACGAAGAAGCCGGACAACCTTCTGGATTATAATCGGCTGTCCACATTTTTGAATAAACTGAAGCCACACTACACTCGGCATCGGTTGGATATTTTAAGCCCAGGGTCCGAAACGGAATATCAATCAAGTGACAACCCACATCACCCAAGGCACCCGTACCGTAGTCCCACCAGCCACGCCAGTTGAATGGGTGCATGTTCGGAATATAAGGCTTATATTCGCTCGGCCCGAGCCACAAATTCCAATCTAAATCTTTTGGTTTTAGGCTATCATCGGGCTTTGGCATCGGATTTCCCTGCGGCCATACGGGGCGGTTTGTCCAGATTTGAACTTTGCTTATTTTTCCTAATCTGCCCGAATCAATCCAAGCTTTTACAGTATTCAATAAGGGATTCGATGCTCCTTGATTTCCCATCTGACTTACGATTTTATATTTTCGTGCCATTTCGGTCAGCAATCGAGCTTCTCTGATATTGTGGGTCATTGGTTTCTGCACATATACGTGCTTTCCTCGCTCCATTGCAAAAGCAGCTGCTGGGCCGTGTACGTGGTCAGGAGTAGAAATCGTAACGGCGTCTAAATCTTTTTCTTTATCCAACATTTCACGGTAATCGGCATAAAGTTTTGCATTCGGAAATGCCTTCACACTATCTTTTGCCGAACCCGAAAAATCAACATCACAAAGTGCGATGATTCGTTCTCGACCATTGACAGAGGCATTCTTAATATCGCTTCTGCCTTTTCCACCAGCTCCAATTGCTGCAATATTGAGTTGGTCGCTGGGTGAAATAAAACCTACTCCGCCAAGTACATTTCGGGGAACTATAAAAAACGAGGAAGCAATTGCTCCTTTTTTTATAAACTCTCTCCGAGACTTGTCTAATTTCTCTTTCATTTTTTAATTTTTTAGGATTGAATAATTATAGTTTATCTTCATGGGGCGTACACAGTCGTACATTTAACCGCCTAAGACTTTACTTTGCTAAACTAATAAAAAAAAATTACTTATTAAGAAAACTCACCTAATGTGTTTTATTTTTTAAGATTATTGCAAAAAGTCCCATTCAAAAAGTCGTAACTTTCTGAGCCAAGAGATTCAGCAAATGTACTGCTGCTTGATAGTTTAAAAGAATAGACCATAAAGTAGGTTCAATAAAAAACTTTTTAGTAGTTTTGTGAAACTAACTTTTTGACACTTTACGAAAAAGATTCATGAATAAAATTTTTGGATACGCAAGAGTCTCGACCATTGACCAAAATCTCGACACCCAAATCGACCTCTTGGAAAAATATGGCTGTGATAAAATTTTTCAAGATAAAATCACAGGTTTGGCCATTCAACGCCCTGCACTCGATGATATGCTTTCGCAATTACGAGAAGGCGATACAGTAGTGGTGGCTCGTTTTTTTCGTTTAGGACGAAACCGCGACCACGTAATTAATTTAGTAAACGATTTTGCCAATCGGAAAGTAATCTTCAAAGCCCTTGATGTTGGAATTGACACAACCACGCCCGCGGGCAAACTCATTCTTTCGATTTTTGCCTCATTGGCAGAGTATGACCGTGAGGTAATTTTGGAAAAAACCAAAGCAGGACAACAACTCGCCAAAGCCAAAGGCAAGCACATTGGCCGACCATCGGGCGTGAACCAAGAAAACTATAACAAAGTAAAAAAAGCCCTTGAAAAAGATTTGTCTGTCTCCGAAATTGTGAGTCTGACGGGGATAAGTATTTCGAGTGTAAAACGCTATAAAAAAGAAATACAAAAACTTTCGATGTAATAAGAAATTGTGCCACCATCAAACAAACCCTAAACCATGAAAAAACCTTTGCTCATTACCTTGCTATTCTTTGCATTGACTCAGCTTGCAATTGCCAGCGAATTAATCGACGAGATTGATACTTTCAATGCCGATAAAATGGCTCTACAAAATTTTTATACGAATAATGAGTCGGAGGAATATTATGTTCGAATGACGCAATTTTATAACGATTGGGCCAAAAAAGTTAAGACATTCGATTTTAAAACCCTTTCGCAACAAGGCAAAGTTGATTACATACTGCTCAAAAACCTAATCAATAAAGAGCGTTATTTTTTACAACTCGAATACGAGGGATTTAAAGAGGTAGCTAGTGCCGTTGATTTCACAGCCGATATAAATCTTTTTATCAAAGACCGTAGACGAGGAAAACGGCCAGCAGCCAAAGAAATTGCCAAGGTATTTGCATCTGCGGAATTACAGATAAACAAAAAGATTGAAACGCTCAAAAAACAACCTTACAAAGATTGGCTCGTTGCTGAAAAAGCTGCCAAAACCATAACGTCATTTACTAAAACACTGAAAGAAGCACACGAGTTTTATTATGCTTACGACCCCGAGTACACATGGTGGGCCGATAAGCCCTACCAAAGTTTGATGGTAAAGTTAAAATCTTACGAAGATTTTCTGAAAACAAACTATTCAAAAACCAGCATCAAAGACGATGGTAGCGGAATTATTGGAAAGCCCATCGGAAAAGATGCTCTCATCAGAAGTTTGGCTTTTGAGTTTATTCCTTACACACCCGATGAGCTGATTGCTTCGGCCCAAAGTCAGTTTGAATGGTGCAAGAAAGAAATGATAAAAGCTTCTACCGAGTTGGGCTACGGAACCAATTGGAAAGCCGCACTCGAACACGTAAAAGAAACTTACGTTGCTGCGGGCGAACAGCCACAAATTATCAACGACCTGTATAATCAATCAATTAAATTTATCGAAGAACGAGATTTGATAACAATGCCGGCATTAGCCAAAGAAACTTGGCAAATGATAATGATGACCCCTGAGCGACAAAAGATAAATCCTTTCTTTACGGGCGGAGCCAGAATCAGCATTTCGTACCCGACAAACGACATGAGCCAAAGCGATAAATTGATGAGTATGCGAGGCAATAATCCTAATTTTTCGTTTCCGACCGTACAGCACGAACTGATACCTGGGCATAATCTTCAGTTTTTTATGAATAAAAGACATAAATCTTACCGAGCTCCTTTTGAAAGCCCATTTTGGCGAGAAGGTTGGGCTTTGTATTGGGAGATCATTCTATGGAACAAGCAATTCCCACAAACGCCCGAACAACGAATGGGAATGTTGTTTTGGCGGATTCATCGCTGTGCCAGAATTATATTTTCACTGAAATATCATCTGGGCGAAATGACGCCCCAGCAGTGCATCAATCTCTTGGTCGATGAAGTTGGTCATGAGTATGCCAATGCAGAAGCAGAAGTGAGGCGTTCGTTTACCACTAATTATCCGCCACTTTACCAACTTGCGTATATGACTGGAGGTTTGCAATTCTACGCCCTAAAAAATGAGTTAATAACCAACGGCTGGACCGAAAAACAATTTCATGACCGAGTTATGCAAGAAAACACCATGCCAATCGAAATGCTTCGGGCTCTACTTAAAGACCAACCAATAACTGAAAATTACGAAACGACATGGAAATTCTCGACTGATTTTAAGTAATTTACGCTAATATTCCCCATAAGAAATCTCACCAACAGAGTCTTCATTGAAGAGTCTATTGGTGAGATTTCTGCTTTAATTTCTACAACGATAAAAAAAGAATAAAAAAATTCACATAGCTAAAAACTTCTTAAAATACCGCTTTATTCAAAAGATGGTATCTATCTTTTTATCGACAAATTCTGTTTTCTGAACCACTCGTACAGTGAATTTATCTCAATTGCATTTTAGAAAAGGCAATTAAAATTATTAAAATAATACAATTTTTTCTTACCACAGCACAGTACAGTACAGGATAGTTCTATTTTAAAAAAATTTAATATTTGAATAATATCAAGGAAAAACATCCTTATATCAATATTCATTCTATTTCAACCTATAAACAATCAAACAAATGAGACAAAGATTTACTTTGTACAAAACAAAACGCTATGCGAGTGTTTTCTCGCTGATGCTGGTTTTGTTTTGTACTTCATTTGCATTTGCCCAACAAGTGAAGGGCAAAGTGACTGGCCAAAATGGCGAAGCGTTAGTGGGGGTGAGTGTAACTATCAAAGGGATTAATCGAGGCACTCAGTCTGATGCCGATGGTAGCTACAAATTAGATGTACCAAATAATTCGACCTTAGTATTCAGCTTTGTGGGCTACACCGCCAACGAAGTTGTTTATACGGGTCAAAAAGAAATTAATGTTTCTTTAGTTCTTGATGATAAATTACTGAGTGAAATAGTAGTAGTAGGCTACGGAAGTCAGTTGAAGAAAAACGTTACTGGGGCCGTACAGACGATTGGTTCGAAAGAAATAAAAGATATTCCTGTATCGCAAGTTACACAAAAACTGCAAGGCCAACTGGCTGGAGTGCAAATCAACCAAACAACTGGAAAACCAGGGCAGGGGATGAGCGTCAGGATTCGAGGTCAATTATCGGTTTCGGCTGGTAGCGACCCGCTTTATGTAATTGATGGTTTCCCGATTACAGGCGATATTGGAGCCATGAATCCCGACGAAATTGAGGATATTTCTATCTTGAAAGATGCTTCTTCTACTTCATTGTATGGTTCTCGTGCGGCCAATGGCGTGGTTTTGATTACAACCAAAAAGGGCAAAGCAAATGGCACAAATGTGAGTTTCAATACTTTCGTTGGTATGCAGGAAGTTCCAGATAGAGGTTTGATTAAAATGCTTACTGCCGAAGAATTTGCCCAATTCAAGAAAGAATACTACGAAGATGCCAAACAGCCGGTTCCTGCCGAATTTCAAAATCCTTCACAATATGCAGGCAAAAATAATGATTGGTACAAGGCATTATTAAGAAAAGCTCCTCTTCAAAGCTATAATCTAACGGTTACTTCAAACAAAGAAAAATCAAGAACATCTTTTGTTGGAGGGGTTTTTAATCAACAAGGAGTTGTAATCAACAATGAATACAAAAGATACTCTTTGAGAATGAACTCTGAATATGATATCTCAAATAAAGTAACCGTAGGTTTCAATGTTGCTCCGCAATACGTTTTCGATAATACACCACGTACTGACGGCGATAGAGGAACGGGGATTTTGTTTAATGCTTTGCATACGTGGCCAGTAATGCCAATTTATGAAGCCGATGGCAAAACGCTCACATTGTTTAACCGATTCCCGGCCAGTACAGGAAACATATTTGCGTATCCGAACTGGGTAAGAGCCGCCAACGAGTTGGTCAATGAAACCACAACAACCAATTTGCTGACCAATGCGTATATTCAATACCGTCCGATTAAAGATTTAGTATTGAAGTCAACTTTCAATGTTGAGATGTTGCGTTCAAAATTCTTCTTCTTCAATCCTTCTACTGCTACAAGTGCTATCAACGTAGCTATTCCGACTACTGCGGTTTCGATTCGTCAGAATGTTGAGAACCTCACTTGGTTAAATGAAAACTTAGCTACGTATTCTAAAAACATCGGCGACCACAGTTTTGAACTCTTGGGTGGTTTTTCACAACAAAAATTCAATCAAGAAAGTACAAGAATTCAAGCCGATACTTATGCCGACGACCGTCTCCCAACTGTGCAAGGTGCAATCAACATTAATCGTGGTGGAACCAATACGGGAGTTCAAGAATGGGCTTTAACATCACTTTTATCGAGATTGACTTATAATTTCAAAGGTAAGTATCTTTTTACTGCGGCAGTTCGTCGTGATGGGTCTTCTCGTTTTGGCTCAAATAATCGTTGGGGTACTTTCCCATCGTTTTCGGCGGGGTGGGTTGTTTCTGACGAAAATTTCATGAAATCAATGCCGAAAGTATCTTTCACAAAAATAAGAGCAAGTTATGGGGTAATCGGCAATAATAACATTGGTAATTATACTCCTTATGCCTTGGTTAATAATACCGTAAATGCTGTTTTTGGTAGTACGGTTGCACCTGGGGCCGTGGTTACAACTTTGGCTAATAGCAACCTCGGTTGGGAAACTACCAAGCAAGTGGATGTTGGTTTAGACTTAGGTTTATTCAATGACCGCATTACATTTGTCTATGATTATTACACGAAGCGTACAACCAACTTATTGTATAGCGTGCAAATTGCTCAAGAAGCTGGCTTTGGAAATTTCAATGATAATATCGGAGAAATTAAATTCTGGGGACATGAATTTGCCCTAAATACCAAAAATACAACTGGCAAGTTGAAATGGAGTACAAACGCCAATATCTCATTCAACCGCAATAAAGTGATTGCTTTGGCCGATGGCATCGACCGTGTTTATGGTACTTTCCACATTACACAGGTAGGTAAACCGTTCGGACAATTCTATGGACACATTGCTCAAGGTGTGTATATGAATGCCGAAGATTTGAAAAGTTCGCCACAAGTACCAGGTCGCTCGACGGTTGGTAGTATCAAACTAACTGACCAAAATGGTGATGGTATCATAACTAATGGTGGAGACTTTGATGATAGAGTAATTATGGGAAATCCTTTTCCAACATTTACTTATGGTATCACTAATAATTTCACTTATGGCAATTTCGATGCGAGTATCGTTGGTTCGGGTTCACAAGGAAACCAACTTTTGGTTCGTCATATTTATAGCACGGCCAATCTGGATGGTGTCTTTAATATGGTTGAAGGTGTAAAATACCGTTTCCGTTCTGAACAAAATCCAGGTAAAGGAATGTACGGAACAACCGTTGGCGGTGGGAACGTAACGGGTATCGAAAGAGACTGGATGAATAGCCGCTTCATCGCCGATGCTTCATTCTTCACAATCAAAAATGTAACGCTCGGTTATACCATTCCGAAAAGCAATAAAATATTCAAGTCGGCTCGTATTTATACGTCAGTTCAGCAGCTTTATGTATTCACAAAATACTGGGGTGGCCCAAATCCCGAAACAAGTGCAAACGGTGCTGGAAATGGCGATGGAGGAAACTTGAGCCAAGGAGTTGATTTATCAAACTATCCAGTACCAAGAACCTATACTGTTGGTATAAACTTGAACTTTTAATTAACGAAATTACTCTAAGATAATGAAAAAGATAATAACAACAGCACTGCTTATGTTTTTGGGATTAATGAGTTGTGATAAAGACTTTTTAACAGTCGTCCCTGAAACGAACCTCAGTACCGCCATATTCTTTACAAAAGAAGCTGACTTTCAGCAGGCAGTCAATGCTAACTATGTGCCTTTACGGGCAATCGTCAACGACCGTGCTTGGCTTTTAGGCGAAATGCACTCCGATAATGCGTATTATTATAGAAATATTCTTTTCGGAGCAACCGAGCAGCAAGAAGATATTGCCGATTTTGCCATTCCAACTGCCAATGGTGTAACGTCAAATGTACATGTTTTGAATCAATATCGTCTTGATTATCAAATCATTGCTCGTGCGAATCAAATTTTAGCTTCAATTGATGCCGTTGACTTCAATGCTGAAACCAAAAATAATCTGAAAGGTCAAGCCCAGTTTTTAAGAGCTTATGCCTATTTTGAATTAGTGCAGTATTTCGGAAAAGTGCCATTGCACCTTACGCCCGTAACCAACCGCCAAGAAGCGGCTCTGCCACTGGCAACGGTTGATGAAATTTATGCCCAGATTATTAAAGATGCTACCGCGGCAATTACAGGACTATTTCCAAAATCAAAGCAAGAAGCAGGTAGAGTAACTTCAGGAACTGCGAGAATGTTACTGGCAAATGTGTATATGGTGCAGAAAAAATGGGCAGATGCCGAAAAACTATTGAAAGAAATAGTAGCAAGCAACGAATACAGACTAATGTCCGATTTCAATGATGCGTTCTCGACTAATACAGGAAACAAAAACAATGCAGAGTCAATTTTTGAGGTTCAGTTTTTGGAAGGTGCAGCGGGCCTAAACGGAGCTATCATGTATAACTATATGCCTCGCCCGATGAGTCCCGACGAACTCAGACCAATCTCTGGAACATCAAATCCGCAGCCACTTACTGGCGAAGGAAATGGAGCTCCAACGCCGGATTTGATTGCCTCTTTTGAAAAAGGTGATAAACGATTAGATGGAACGATTGCTTACGTAACAATCAGTGGAAGTTTAAGAGCTGATAAGAGATTTCCGTATAACAAGAAATTTGCAAAAACTCACTCTTTGCACGGAAACACAGGAAATAATTTCCCGATTTATCGCTATGCCGAAGCACTCCTCTTCTTGGCCGAAGCCCTAACCGAGCAAGGAAAAATGGCCGAAGCTCTGCCTATCCTGAATCAAGTGCGTAGTCGTGCTGGCTTACCTGCTGCAACCGCAACTGCCCAAGCAGCTTTAAGAACACAAATTTACCAAGACCGCCGAAGCGAATTGGCCTTTGAAAACAAACGTTGGTTCGACCTTGTACGCACAGGTACAGCCATTGAAGTTATCACAGCTTATGGCAACCGAGTAAAAGCAAATCCTGTGGCTTATTATTATCCGGAAGGTGCATTACCGAGAAGCAATGCTTTTACAAATATCAGTTTATTATACGGGCTTCCAGCCGACGAAGCAGCTTTATCGCCGTATTTTTAATTTTTTTTAATAATAGTTTTTTCGCTGTATATTGTAGGTAAATTTCAAATCTATAATATACAGCGAATATTTAGAGACGAAATTACACTATTCAACTATAAATATTTAACCCTTACTTGTATCATGTTTTCTAAAAAAAACTCCATTAAACTGGGACTTGGTATAGTTGCTGTCGCAACGGCTGCTTCGTTTACACTGCTAAATGAACCCAACCTGTCGGCAATAACTACTGGCGACCCTAAACTCGATAAGCTAAAATATCCAGCAGGTTTCAAAGCCGAGCATCTATTTAGTCCTTCTGAAAACAAAATTGGTTCTTGGGTTTCGATGACTTTCGACGACAAAGGTCGAATGATTTGCTC
>NZ_JBMLRC010000462.1:0-14620 GCF_049241225.1 Emticicia sp. | reverse complement strand
TAAGTGAAGTAAAGTTACATGAATATTAAGTTTTTATTTAATAATTGGAAACAAAAAGGCGTAGAACTTATTAAATTCTACGCCTTTTTTATGTTTTATTCCATCAAAGAAATCAATCTTTAATTCCTGCGGCCTTCTCTTCTGCTAATTTTCGTTTTTCTTCTCTTGCCGAAATAATAATACTTACTTCGTAAAGAATATACAGCGGGAAAGCTACCAAAATCTGACTCGTTACGTCAGGCGATGGCGTGATGATAGCCGCTACAATCAAGATAACTACCACTGCGTGTTTGCGATAAGTACGCATAAATTCTGGCCCGATTACACCTATTTTTGTCAGAACAAATATGGCTACTGGTAATTGGAATGCTATTCCGCAAGCCAATGTAAGGGTTGCCAAAATTGAGATATACGAACCAATATCGAATTGGTTTTTGATACTTGGGTCAATCTGGAAATTAACTAAAAAGTTAATAGCCAGAGGCGAAACGATAAAATATCCAAAAAATACACCCGAAAAGAATAAGAGAGTTACGTAGAAAACTGCTCCACGTGCTGATTTACTTTCGGAAGGTTTTAGGCCAGGTTTCACGAATCGCCAAATTTCCCAGAATACATAAGGAAACGCAAAAACTAAACCGATGATAGCCGCTGAAGTAAGTGCCATTACAAACTGCCCCGAAACTTCCCGACTCATAAGTTCAAAATTCAGTTCTCGTACACAAAGCCCAGGTGCTCCGACCATATCGGCCAGCTTACACATCATTCGGTAAGTCCAGAAATCAACTTTTGCAGGAGCTAAGATGACTTTGTTGTAGATATCTCCGATGAAAACAAAAGCAATAACCATAAATAAAGCTATTGAAATTGCTGCACGGATTAAATGCCAACGAAGTTCTTCGAGGTGGTCAAGAAAACCCATTTCTTTGCCTTCTGATTCCTTTTCTTCGTCGTCGTAATCAAAATAGGGTGTTTGGTCTAAAGGCATTTTGCTTAGAAATGAAGTCTATAGACTACTGTCAACAATAATATTATATCTAAAAACTGTGGACTGTGGTCTATCGACTGTGGACTAATTAATAATTATTTTTTCGCAGCAGTAGTATCAGCTTTGATTTTACCCGATTTTTTATCTTCTGCGTATTTTTTGTTCAAACCTTCTAAAACGGCTTTTGTGATGTCTAAATCTTCTTTGGCAAATAATACACCACCACCTTTCGAGTAACCGATTACCATGTCATATTTATCACCAGCGTTGAATTCTTTCAAGAATGACTGAATGTTGTTCAATACATCTTCGGTTTTCTTAGCA
The DNA here is from genome assembly GCF_049241225.1 of Emticicia sp. Taxonomy (NCBI): domain Bacteria; kingdom Pseudomonadati; phylum Bacteroidota; class Cytophagia; order Cytophagales; family Leadbetterellaceae; genus Emticicia; species Emticicia sp. The sequence goes on along the minus strand of NZ_JBMLRC010000462.1, from coordinate 13,308 downwards.
TCTTCTTTCGCTAAATCTTGAGCGGCTTTATCACGGTATGCCATGATTGACTGCTCTTCTTGTTGTAGTTGAGCCTGAGCAGTTTGTCCTTGCTCTTGGGTCATGCCACCTTGTTGTACTTTTTGTTGGAAGAACGCTACTTTATTTTGGAAATTTTTTGCTTTGTTGGCAATATCAGTTTCAAGACGGAAACGCTTATTTTCAGAAGATTTAACGATGTCTTTATAGTAATCGTATTGATTTAAAAGCGTGTCGGTGTTTACATAAACAATACGACCAGCCACTTGTTTGCCTCCAGATGTTGCCGTAGAAGCAGATTTGTCACAACCCCAGATAATTACTGAAAGTAAAAGAGCTACAATAGAAAGATTTTTCATGAGAAATTAAATTAGTAAATAAGCTAAGGAGTAAAATGACAATCAAATCTTCGACTCTAAAAGCTAATAACTTTGTTTTTTTAATGGTTTTTGAATAAATAAAGTTCGCAAATATAAAAAAATCCCCCCGATTCGGAGGGATTTTCAAGAGTTTTATTTGAAAAGCTGCCTAAAATGGTAGCCAGCCGTAGCCGATAAGCCTGCCACCTGCGAGCCAATGAGGGTCATAATCGTAAAAAATGTTGGAGCAACTGGTAGATTTTTCAAAAATTTGATGTTTTCTGTAAATAAACCACCGATTTTCTGCACCATGATTCCTTCGTTGGCTGAGTTCAAAAATGTAGCATAACCCACCCAAAGGGTAGTGATAGCCCCAGCGGCGGCGGCATACGCTCCGAGAGCGGTTTCTGATTTCCAAGCACCGATGGCAAATGCAATGGGTGCTATCACCCACCACGGTAAAAAGTATTGTGCAACTGCACTGACGATTAGTATGATAATATAGTTCATTTTTTAATTGAGAATGAAGAATTTAGAATTAAGAATGATTCTTCAACGTGATTAAAATATTTATGTTAACTTTATCAAGAATAAGAATAAGGAATTTCAGAGTTAACAATTCTTAATTCATCATTCTTCATTCTTAATTATTTCTTCCTGATTTTAACTGTTCCCGAAATACGGCTGCTTTTTTCATCTTTCGATTTCATGAAAAGTAGCTCGTTGAGTTCGCCTTTTGCCCATTTATCAATCATGTTGTCGTAGAATGGACTCGCTGGGTTGCCCGATTGTCCGCCTGGGTAAAGACCATAAGCCTTTGGCCAGCCTTTGTCGAGCTGCACCACCATTCTCCACGATGGGCCGTTGAGTTCGGTAGTTGCATTCACGATTCCTGCACCACCACCATTCGGAATGTCTTGGCGGCCAAAACCAGGCAAACGCCCTAAGTGATTAATATCTGTGCTTTTTACTTTATTCCATGCCCAAGTTTCTGGGTTCATCGGCCCCAATTTCAGCGTCAAAGAGTCAATGCTTGCTTTAAAACTTTGTTTTACCACATCTTGAAGCGTTTCTTGCTTATTTTTGGTCGAAACATTATCAAACCACTTAGCAGTTGGTTCTTTCACCACCATGTCCCACATACGGTTGCGTGAAGGATACGTCATTGGAGCTTTGAGGTCTTTCATCGGAAACTCATCATCAAAAACTGTGTAGCGAAGCTCTTTTATCCAACGCTCAAAGATGGTTGCACCCACTTCGTTGGCATCATTTTTCATATTCCATTTAGCCAAAGTCTGATACGCAGGATTTTTGTTTTCTGACGAATCAGCATTCAAAATCTGCATCAAAACTGGCAAAATTCTACGTGCTTCTACATTAAAGTTATCATTTTGAAGCATTCGTAGGCTATCAACCGTGGCCTTTTGCATTTTTTCGAGGCGTTCGTTGATTCTAATCGCTCGCTCGCTCGGAGCAAATCTCCAACCTAAATAATATGGATAAGTTGGGTCAGCCGAAAACTGGTTGGCCGAACTCACAAAGCCTCTCGGAGGGTTTTTTACAGTCGGATTTTGGTCAACAGGAATCCAACCTTGCCAATCGTGGGCTGGATTTGAGCCATCTAAGATAAACTTGCCTTGTTCTTTCCATTTCAAAGGCAATTTCCCGTTGGGTGTAATCGAAATATCGTTTTGGTTGCTCGCAAAAACAAAATTTTGGGCAGGAGCAACATAATACGTCAGTGCCTTGCGATAATCATCGTAGTTTTTTGCACGATTTAGGTAATAAAAGGCCATCAAATCAGTGCCTTCTTTTTCGTGAGCAACCCAACGCATAGCGTGTCCGACTGGCACATTTTGATTAAAATTTTTATCAGAAGCTGCATTATAAACAATCGGGCCATGATGCGTGCTGTAAACTGTATCTTTCAAAGATTCGGGGCGACCTTTCACCACAAATTCTTCGATTCGCATCATAGTTGGTTTCCATGCACCATTGTACCAATATTCTTTTTTGGTTTTGTCTTTAAACTTAATTTGGTAAAAATCCATTACGTCAGAGCCAACGTTTGTCACGCCCCAAGCTACGTCTTTGTTGAAACCAATCACTACTCCTGGAGCCCCTGGCAAACACGCACCATAGACATTCATGGTTGGCGTGCAAAGTTGCATTTGGTACCAAATCGAAGGTAAAGTAAGCTGTAAGTGGGGGTCATTGGCCAAAATCGGTAAGCCCGTAGCCGATTTCTCGCCACCAACTGCCCAGTTATTACTACCAATTTCGGGCGAATGTTGTGGCACATCAAATGCCACACTTTCGCTGGTAGATAAAGTGGCGGTTGTCTGAGCGGGTACTGCTGGCACTGGTACAGGCGTAAAATTCCACTTTGTGCCGACAGGAATAATCGGAGATTCGTTGCTCGGATAATTCGGAAATAAATCTTTCACAACCTCCATTCCGTATTTTGAAAGAGCATTCGACATACGGAAATCGTCGCTGCCACCGTTTAGCACATTACGCATGTTCATCATCATCAGAATGGTTTTATACGGCGACCATTCTTCGGGCTGATATCCAATGATTTTATATTCGACAGGAAGATTTTTGTATTTAAGTTGCTTGATATATGCATTTACGCCCGCAGCGTACGCATTAAGCACTTCATCAAAAATTTTGTTGGTTTTGCCGTTTTCATAGACTTTTTTTGCGGCATCGGCCATGCCCATTCGACGGCTATAACGGTCGAGTTCTAAGGCACGCTCGCCTACAACTTCGGCCAATCGACCAGAGGCAGCGAGTGTATAAAACTCCATTTGCCAGAGTCGGTCACGAGCCATCAGATAACCTTGCGTAAAGTAAACGTCGTGGTCATTTTTTGCAAAAACGTGCGGCACTCGGTTATCATCGAATACTACATTTACTTCGTCTTGCACGCCATCGAGTTGGAGGTCGGTCGGGGGGAGGTCAAGTTTCGATTCTCCGTTTTGCCAAAAGCCCTCGAATGGACTAAAGAGTCGCCCGAGAGCAGGAACTGGCCCGAGTGGACGGTTTAACGCATAAGTCAAACCAGCGGCAGCCAAGAGACTTATGATAAATTTTACTAATTTCATTGATTTGGGTAGAAACGTTTAGAAGTTTAACGATTGCGAAAGTAGAAAAAAAGCATGAATATTTTATTTTTTAATGAGTTTTTAGGACTTTTTTGTGAAAAATATCTGTTATAATAAGGAATTACGAATGATTAGATTTACGAAAGAATACATACATTTTGAAATGTTATTGTTTCGTAGGAACGCCCAATCTGGACGTTCTTGTCTATGAAAATAAAAGATTTATACGAATGAACCGATTCCTTTTCTTGATTTTTCTTATGTTTTTATCGAAAACGACCAACGCACAAGTAAAAAGTAAAGCTTTTGACAGCTTATTGAATGTAATGGTCACAAAATCTGTTCCGACGGTTGGTTGTGAAGATATTAAGAAAATGAAAAGCGTGGTGCTGCTCGATACTCGTGAAAAACGAGAATATGAAGTGAGCCACCTAAAAGATGCCCGTTGGGTAGGTTTTGATAAGTTTGACATGAAAAGCGTGGCCGCTATTCCGAAAGACGCCAATATTGTGGTTTACTGCTCGATTGGGGTTAGAAGTGGCAAAATAGGTGAGAAATTAATGCAAGCGGGCTACAAGAACGTCCATAATTTTTACGGAAGTATTTTCGAGTGGGTCAATCAAGGAAACCCAGTTTATGACATGGCAGGAAAACCCACCAATAAAATACACGGCTACAACTGGAAATGGGGTGTTTGGTGCAACAAGGGAGAGAAAGTGTATGAGTAAAATGACTTCATTTATATAGGATTACCTAATTAAGTGCTTCAAAACAGAGTAAAAGGCGTTTTTCTGCAAAATATTTAGTTGTTTTGCAGAAAAATAGAAAATCTATGCTCAACGACCAATATTGGAGCGAACGCTACGCAAAATCACAGATTGGCTGGGATGTAGGAAAGGTGAGCCCTGCTCTGAAAGCTTACTTCGACCAGTTACGCACTCAATCAATTTCAATTCTGATTCCAGGCTGTGGAAATGCCTACGAAGCCGAATATCTGCTTCAACAAGGATTTACAGATATTACGCTGATTGATATTTCGGGCGTTTTAGTGCAGAATTTGCAAGAAAAACTCAAAAGTTATATCGAAAAAGGTGTTTGTCGAGTCATTCATCAAGATTTTTTTGAACATTCGGGTAGCTATGATTTAATCATTGAACAAACATTTTTTTGTGCCATTGACCCAACTTTACGCCCAAAATACGCTCAAAAAATGAGTGAATTACTCAAGCCGACTGGACGTTTGGTGGGTTTATTATTCGACCGTGAATTTGTGGGCGGCCCTCCGTTTGGTGGCTCGAAGTCCGAATATATTCCTTATTTCAGTCCATATTTTGAGTTAAAAACTTTCGAAAAATGTACCAATTCAATACCACCACGGGCTGGTAATGAGCTATTTATAAATTTTCTAAGCAAATAAAAATTATCCCAACAAACTTTAAAAAATGCCAAAACCAAAGAAAGCAAATGAATCATTAACGGTAATGACCGAAATGGTTTTCCCGAACGATACCAATACACTTGGTAATTTGATGGGAGGAAATTTAATGAGATTACTCGATATTGCGGGGGCAATTGCCGCCCAGAAACATTGTAACCGAATAGTAGTGACTGCTTCGGTTGATAATGTACAGTTTAAGGAAGCCATTCCACTCGGCAGTGTGGTTACGCTTCAAGCAAAAGTAACACGTGCTTTTAACTCATCAATGGAAGTGGTGGTGGAAGGATGGGCTGAGAATATTCCTGCGGGAACAAAAGTAAACACCAATAAAGCATTTCTGACATTTGTGGCAGTTGACCAAACGGGTCGCCCAATTGAGGTACCACCAGTTGAGCCAGAAACTGAGGAAGAAAAAGAACTTTATGCAGGAGCGTTGCGTCGTCGTCAGTTAAGGCTTGTGCTCGCTGGTAGAATGAAGCCCGAAGAAGCAATCGAACTAAAAGAGATATTTATGGTGTAAATGCCTTTTAAGTAGTCCACGGTCAATGGTCGACAGTCCACAGTAGTGTAAAGTGTTTATTAATAATGTTTTATACAAAGATAAGTGTCGTCTGTTTTTAATCATTTGTTTAAGTACCTACCCAAAAGAAAAAGACGAGTAAATGCTCGTCTTTTTTGCGTTATAAACCCTAAAACTTAAAAAATCTTACCAAGTGCCACGACGACGGTCACGGCGGTCTTCTTTGCGGTCACGCACGTTTTCGGCTTTGTCTTTTCGGTCTTCTCGTCTATCTCTTACATCTTCTTTTGCGTCACGTACGTCTTCTTTCGCATCACGAATATCTTCTAATTTGTCTTTTCTGCCACCATTATGACGAGCGTCTCTGATGTCTTCTTTGGCATCACGTACATCTTCAGCACGGTCACGGCGGTCTTCGGCTTTATCTTTTCGGTCTTCTCTTTTATCTCGTACATCTTCACGGCGGTCACGCACGTCTTCTCTACGGTCACGACGCCCCTGTGCATGAGCATCAATGTTTGAAAATGTGATAAGTGCAAGAGCGAATCCGAGTAATTTGATTGAAGTTTTCATGGCTGATTTTGCTTTTAAGATGAATAGTTTTTCTGGCTTTGTTATCGTTTGGATGAATAAGAGTAGAAAAGGTTTAAAACGATGCAGAAATTTTTTATAACTTTGTGCCAGAAAATTTGTTCCCGTAGTTCAATGGATAGAATTTTAGATTCCGGTTCTGACGATGGGGGTTCGAATCCCTTCGGGAACACACTAATTCTCAAACCCCTTATAGACAATTGTTTATGAGGGGTTTTGTTTTGTTTAGAGTTTAATGGGTGTTGTTTTATATGTTTTAAGCCTGTAGCTTTGATAGAACTACCCAACATTTTTTAATGCAGAAAGTTGTACAGACAAGCCCATCACTTGCATCAATTGATTTGGTTCTAAGGTATGTTCCTCTAAAAGTTCTTCATATTGTTTTACGTAAAGTGGTGAATCGCCCTCCTCTTTGTGTACCTGTATGGTGCGGTTAGTCATGGCAATTAGTTCCATTAGCCTTGAAACTCGGATGCCCCATTCGTGGTAACTTAAAAATTCTTTCTCTTCCATTGTTGCCTAATTTAATGCCATTATGCAACTTTCCCTGCCTTAGTTTTAGACAATCGCATTATAAAACCGTAGGGTTTCAAAAGTTTCTCTAATTCGGCACGGTGCTCTGCCAATAGGTCGGTATATTGGTTTACTGCCAAAAAACTCGGTTTTTCTTGGCTCTGATGCAGTTTCAGAATGTTTTCTGTACTCTCAATCAATTCAAGTAAACGGGCAATTCTTATGCCCCTTTCCTCCACGTTTTTAGGTTTTTCCATTGTATTTAAGAGTTTATCTGTAAAATGCCTTTGTTTTTTGTGCGTTTATCAGTGCTAAACTGAAATAACCATTTTTTACGTTCTATTTCGTAAATATTGCCCAAAGGGTGTTCTTTCGGGTAAATTGCTACAAAATAACCATCAACTAAACTTCCACGTTTTGAGCGTTCGGTACGTAGTTTATCAATTTCACGTTCTTTGGCATTATATTGCTCAAAGTCAATAAAAGTAACTAAATCAATATCTTTTGGGTTGCGTTTTTGGGTTACAAAACTACCATCAATCCATTGTTTAAACCCCGTTGGTATAATCTTTCGGAGTTCTTCATTATAACTCAAATAACTCTCAAAAATAGCCTTTCGGGTGGAGGATAACGGCACACCCTCGACAAATATTTTCTCAATTGTTGCCAAATCGGCTTCTATAATTTCATAAGGTTTTAAGAAACCGTTTTCATCAAATTCAATCATAGGTTGTTGGTGTAAGCTACTCTCATAATTGGTTTTCTGACGTGACTTTTTTGTTTCATTAACTCTGTTTTGGGTATAAACAAAGTTAATAAAAAAAGTCGTTTATCTATTTTAAAGTAAACAAAAAAGGCAGGAATATGGTCAAAATGACTACATTCCTGCCTTTAACTTAAAATTAGAAAACCTATTTTCTATTCCCGTCGATATCTAATTCTATAATCTCATAACCAAGCTTTTGTAGTCCAGGTAAGATTTTGGCTTTATCTCCTACCAATAAAATATTCATTTTATCAGGGTTTATCCATTTCTTGGCCAGTGCATCGGCTTCTTTTTTGGTGAGCGATGCTAAAATTTTATTTTGGGTTTCTACAAAATTAGCAGGTAAATCATACGTCAGAATTCGACCGATGAAACCTGCTTTTTGGTTGCCAGTTTCGTAGCGTAAGGCATCTTGTTGGCCGATAGCACTTTTCATAAAGGCTAATTCTTCGCCAGTGATACCATTGGCTGCGTAGTTTTTCAATTCTTTCATTACCTCAACCAATGCACTATCAGTAGCATTGGCACGGATTCCTGAGCTAAATTGATATTCGCCGGTGTATTTATCACCCGCAAAACCAGCACGAGCACCGTAAGTCCAGCCTTTATCTTCACGTAAGTTGAGGTTCACACGGCTATTGAATGCACCACCAAGAGCAAAATTCATCAAACCTGCTTTGTAGTATTCGCCAGTGGCATCGTATTTCAAGCCAGTAACATTGCTTACTCTAAATTCGGTTTGTGCTGCTTTTGGTACATCAATCAAATAAATTTTAGTTTTTTCGATAGCAGGAGCAGGAGCTGGATTTGGTAAATTGATTTTTTTGTTTGGTAATTTATTCAAAAACGCCAATTTTGGTAATATTTCACCTTCAGTAATATCACCTACAACTACCACTTTCGTGCCTTGTGATGTCATATAATTGTTGTAATAATCTTGAACATCTTTTAGGCTGAGTCTTTTTACTGTACTTTCGGTACCGTTATCGCTTAAACCTAAGATATTGCCTGTGCCGTAGTTAAGTTTGTCAATTACGTTGGTAGCAATCGCCGCAGGTTGAGATTTTAATTGCTTAAATCCTTCTAATGCTTGTTTTTGTAAACGATTGAAAGCATCGGCGGTGAAGTTCGGGCTAAACATTTTTTCCTCCAATAATTCTAATGTTTTATCAACGTTTTTCTTTAAACATTGAACATTGAAGCTAATACCATCTAATGTTTGTGATACGCTGATAAAACTTCCGAGTTTTTGAAGCTCAACTGCCATTTGCTCAGCTGTATATTTTTTTGTGTCTTCGTTGAGCATATCAGCAACCATACTCGCCAAACCAATTTTAGAAGTATCACTCGCCTGTGCAAGGTGTCCGCCCGGTACTGAGATAGAAATCGTAACGGTTGGTAGCTCGCTATTCGCTGTTCCAATAATTTTAACACCACTTGGCAAATCTTTTTTCCAGAATGGCGGCACTTTCACTACAGGATTCGCTCCATTTCCTGGGGTCTTACTTCTATCAAAATTGTCTTTCGCTTTTGTGTATGTCAATCCATCATAACCATAATTTGGTGCGGTATAATTTTGGGTATCAATCGTGTAATTGTCAGGAGCGGCTGGTTTTTGATTTTGTCCTTTTGTCAAAACACTGATAGTTACACTTGGTTTATCTTTTAAATATTGATTATAAACTCGCCAAACGTCTTCCTTTGTTACCGAGCGATACATATCTAACAATTTACCAATCATATTCGGATTGCCAGTGAAAGTATTAAAAGCCGCCAATTGGCTCACTTTTCCTGATACGCTTTGTAAACCGTTGATGTACTGTGCTTCGATTCCACCTTTAAATTTCTCGATATCTTCATCGGTTACTCCTCTTTTTTCAAATGCCACCAAAGATTGTTTAAGTAAACTATCCATTGCCGAAAGAGAAAACCCAGGGAAAGGGGTAATTTGGAAAGAAAATTCTCCAGCTAATTCATTGAAACGGCTAAAACTACTTGCACTAATTGCTTTTTGAGATTTGACAATTTGTTGGTAAAGAATTGAGTTTTTGCCTTGGCCTAAGATTTGAGCAAGACATGATAACGCCCCCATATCTTTATCATAGTTCGGAACGGTTGGGTAAGTTTTCGATAAAATCGGCAAACGAGCGTAATTATCGGTAAAAGAAGCATATCTATCGCCCGATAATTTCACGGCTGGCAATACAGTTTTTTCAACCGCAGGCCCAGCTGGAATACTACCGAAATATTTATCAACCATTTTCACTACATCGGCTGCTTTTACATCACCACCGATAGTCAATGTGGCATTGTTGGGCCCGTACCAACGCAAGAAGAATTTTTTCAAGTCGTTTACATCAACTCTATCCAAATCTTCTAAATAACCGATTGTCAACCAGCTATATGGGTGGCCGTAAGGATAAAGATTTTTGCTCGTAAATTCGCCCACTAAACCATACGGACGGTTATCATAATTTTGTCCTCTTTCGTTTTTTACTGTACTGCGTTGTACTTCAAATTTTTTCTGCGTAACGGCATCCAATAAAAATCCCATACGGTCGGCTTCGAGCCAAAGCATTTTTTCGAGCTGATTGTTCGGTACAGTTTCGTAATAATTCGTACGGTCGAGATTGGTGCTACCATTGAGCGTTCCACCCGCTGCCGTTACGATTTTGAAATGTTGTTCATCGCCCACGTTATCGCTTCCTTGAAACATCATGTGTTCAAAAAAGTGAGCAAAACCACTCTTTTTGATTTCTTCTCTTGCACTACCTACGTGGTAAGTGACATCGACGTGTACGATTGGGTCGCTGTTGTCTTCATGCACAACGAGCGTGAGGCCGTTAGGAAAAACATATTTTTCGTAAGGAATGACCAATTCACTCCCCTTTTTTTCGACTTTTTCTACCAAGCGAGCTTGGCTAAACCCGAGATTAGTAAACAAACAAATAGCCGCTGCGGCTAATAGATTTTTTTTCATAGTAAAAGTGTTGATGTATTGAATGCCAAAAAAACGAATAAAAAGTTAGTATGCCAAACGGTCTATCCGATAAACCCTAAATTGAGATAGATGTTTGAAGAATATTTTATTTGCTCAGTTTTCCCACACAAAAAGTGTAGATGGCCGTGAGGTCTTGGTCAGATAGTTGATTTTCTAATAAATAATCTCTTCTGATTGGGTGGTGAAGGAGTTCGGGCTGGCGTTTTACCAAGAAAAATCGCTCGCAGAATTTGGTGTTATTGGCTGAGTGTTGAATGATTTTTGTCCAAATTTTATTGTACATTTCACTATCGGCATACGACGAAAAATCAGACAATGAATAAGCCGTGACTGATGCCGTGAGTTGTTGATTATCAAGCACATTAAGCAAAGAATCGGTGATGATTTCGATTTTATGTACTTGGCTTTTGATACTTTCAAATTTTTCTTCTCTCAGATGCAATGGCAAAATACAATCGGGTTTGTATTCGCCATAAAATAAAAGATTAGCAAAATGATTGGTGTTAAGAAGATGATTATTGGCCAAATGATTCATGCGTGAATGCATATATTCATACACATCAAATTCCTGCGGGATCAATAATGCCCCAGGTTCACGAATGATTTTTGTCCATAAAAAACGATTAGAAACGAGTTTCAAGAATGATTTCCAGATGACATTATCCCAATGTTTTGCCCAAAATTCTTGTTGAATTTCCAAGGTTTCTGACGCCATCAATTTTTCTATACCTTTTTTTCTGAAAAATGCTGCTTTGGCCATCATTCTGAGAAATCGTTCCCAAGTTCCGCAGTACAAAAGTCCATTTTCAATCAGATTGAAGTTTTTATCCCAGTAAAAAATCTGTGGAGATGTGAGCAAATGATTGAGTTTTTTGTATAAATCTTCACGAGAAAACTTGTTTTCTAAGCCAATAAAAGATTTGAACTCTGCATAATTGAGCGATTGATAAGCGGCAATTTTGAGAGACAAAAGATAGTTTTGTGTAGCATTGAAATCAACGCTGATTATCTTTTTTGGGCTATCGACTAACAAATCAAGTGGCCTTGCACCGCTCCCCGTGATACACAAAACTGTATCATTGGCCGTCAGACGCAAGGCTTTTCTTTCTGATTCACTATCTTCGTTACAGGCCGAATAGTTTATTTTTTCAAAAAATGAATTTGCCAAGATTGGGTTTGGGTTTTAGAGTGCTTGAGAAAATTATACGTCAGCTACCCTAAAAGGCATTACTTCCACAAATTTCCAAACACCTTCTTTGATATACGGCTCGTTGTCGTACCATTCTTGCATTTTTTCATCGTTTTCAAACTGCAAAATCATCACCGAGCCTATCATTTTTTCGTTATCATCGAGCATTGCTCCACCTACTATAAAATTATTGTTGGCTTTGAGTGCTTTTGCACCAGCCAAATGCCCGGGGCGGGCGGCCATGCGGCGGTCGAGTGCCTCTGCATCACGTCCATCTTGTGCTACAACTACGTATTGTTTCATTGGTTTTGTTTTTTGTATTCCTGCAAAGAAAACGCTTTTGGTCGATGAATAAAAAAGCATTGCCAAAATTTTGGCAATGCTTTCCGAATTATTTAAACGTGTTACTAACCTTTTTCTATTATTCTATGGAAAATTGAAAAATTCTGACTTATTGATTAATTTTTGCCTTTGCCGCCTTTGCCTCTTGTTCTTTCTTTTTCGACAGTCACGCCATTAGTCGTTTCTGTATATTTCAAGTCACAAGTGCCATCACCATAATCAACCACTTTTTTAGTACCATCTTGTGCTACAATTTCTTCTGTTCCACTAACAGGGAAGCCTTTTGAAGAAGAACAAGAGTTTTTGGTAATGAGTGCTTTTGTGATATTACTTGAGAAAGTAGTACCATCGCTTGAGCTACCCGTTGTTGAACCCGTCACCGACGATTCGTCATCGCTGCGGCTCGAAGTGCCTTTATTATCTACTTTTCTTGAACGTGTACTTGTGTAAGTGATTGTTTTACCCGAGTTTGAGTTCAGAATTGTCATTTTAGCTAATTTTTCGCTGGCAGTTGCTTTTCCACTAACAACAGTAGTTGTAATCGTGTGCGAACCATTCACAGTAAGCGAATCACGCTTTAAGTTATCATAAGTAACGGTTCTAACCAATGACCCTGAGAATGTTGAGTCTGGTTTTACAGGAATCGTAATGGTCATTTTTCCGCCTACTGGAGTTGTGCCGCAAACGCCACCAGTTACTGCCGAATAGTCATATACGATGGTGATTACATTGTTGGCTACGGTTTTAGTCACGGTTGCACAGTTGCCGTCTTTTCCTTTCCAAGGTCTGCTCCAGCCCATGCCTAACATCGGGAAAAAACCATTTCCTTTGTCGAGAACATCAGTTTCTCTGAAATTTCGGCCACCAAAAGGCATAAAAGTCACTTCATCGGCCAGTTCGTAAGCGGCTTCTGATTGTTCGTTGGCAGTTTGGTTATCAACTACTGCATTGGCCAATTGGTCGCTTGATGTTACTGTATTTGTAGTTTTGTCGCAAGCAATCATTGCTGCACCTAATGCGATGCACAAAGCTGTAATCTTGAAAAAATTGGTTTTCATTTTGATTTTGTTAGTTTAAGAGTAATACATAAAAACATATTGTGTATACATCTTTTCATAAAAATTGGATAGAGAAAACTAAATTGAAATTTCTGAGCGTTTCGAGTTAATGACGTATGCTTTGATTAGAATGGTTGCACAAGGTTTAAAGGATTTTTTTTAATAGATAAAACTTGTGATGAATTTTGTTGATAGTTTTAGTTCATTTAAAAGAGGCTTTAAGTAAAAATAGTAAAGGTTTTCTGTGAATTGTAAGTAGTTGATTATTAGTTGTTTATGTTCTGATAATTGACTTGTAAATAGTATTTCATGAATCGTAATTCGCTCTCACCTTTCTCTTTCGAGAATTTGCCCTTATTTTTGCAGAAAAATTCTTCTAAAAGGTCATTAAGCCTAAATATTT
>NZ_JBMLRC010000461.1:0-1632 GCF_049241225.1 Emticicia sp. | reverse complement strand
TAAGAATGGTAAGAACGATGAGTTATGCAGCAGATGTAAATATCGGTGGCATGGCTATGTAAAACTAAAAAACGCCTTATTTTAAAGTAGCTATGTCACTGTTTTTTGCAAATTTTGTTATTTATTTAACTCCTAATAATATTAAATATAAAGCTAAAAAAATCCCGAAGGGATGTAAGGGTTATAGATAAATGATTAATAGTCAATAATTTTTAACCCCGACGGGGTGGAATTATATCACCCCGTCGGGGTTAAAAATCCATTTTATGGACAATTTGCTATAATCATTGCACTCCTTCGGAGTTGGAAGCCTAAGAATGGTAAGAACGATGAGTTATGCAGCAGATGTAAATATCGGTGGCATGGCCATGTAAAACTAAAAAACGCCTTATTTTAAGATAAACATATCACCAATATTTTGAAAGTAACTCTTATTGTGGATGAAATTTTAGTAAGCAAGGAAAAAAACTTCAAAATGCTTGCATAATGAATTTTTTAAAACTTACTTTGCATTACAAAGTTCTTTTTAAGGTATGCAATCGAATCAAATTAAAGTATTTTTCAGAATCAGCCGAGCCACCTTGAGTTTGGCTTTGCTTTCGGCATTGTGCTGCTTGTTATTGATTATCAGGGCGGTGCAGACCGAGCAGCTTCGAGGGCTGTTTCTACTCTGGAATCTTTTCTTGGCTTGGATGCCTCTGTTCTTTGCTCTTGTTGCACGCCGTTTATCTTCTTCAGTAACTATTAGCAAATCAAAGCAAACTCTGATTTTGGTGAATTTGGGTTTGTGGTTGCTTTTCTTTCCGAATGCTCCTTACTTGATTACTGATTTGATACACTTAGGCGAATATGAAAGACACATTTTATGGTTCGATACAGTAGGTTTTTTTGTTGCGGCTTTGGCGGGGGTTTGTACGGGTTTATATTCTTTACAAGTTACACATCAGGTACTTAATCAATTCGTTAGCAATACTTTAGCATGGTTTATTATTGCGGCAAGTATCGTGTTATCAGGTTTTGGTTTGTATCTTGGGCGTTTCGTGCGGTTTAATAGTTGGGATTTATTCACGAATCCATTTTATTTATTTCGAAAATCGTTTCAAGAATTACAAAACCCATTGGCTATTCAAACAACGCTGGTTTTTACCTTGGTGGTATCGGTATTATATGTTTCGATGCTCATTTTAATTCCGAATCGTGATGCAAATCTTAAAAATGCTGCGTAGTTTTCGTCATGCTTTTGCGGGGCTTCGATTTCTGATGGAGGAAAACAATGCAAGATTTCATGTGTTTGTTGGCGTAATCGTGTTGTTGACAGGGTTTTATTTGAAACTTTCAGCCATCGAGTGGACAATTATTATTACCCAAATTGGTTTGGTTTTGGTCGTAGAAACACTCAATACGGCTATCGAAAAACTTTGTGATTTTGTATCGCCCGAATACCACCAACTAATCGGAAAAGTAAAAGATTTAGCCGCTGCCGCAGTATTGATTATGTCGATTGTTGCGGTTATTGTCGGAATTATCATATTTTTGCCGAAAGTTTTCGGAATAAATGACTTATTCATTCATTCACTCATTCACTCATTCAATCATTAGTAATGAACGAACATCTCGAAAATCTAAAAGAAA
>NZ_JBMLRC010000460.1:20551-40286 GCF_049241225.1 Emticicia sp. | reverse complement strand
CCGTGATGTGCTCCTGCACAAAAGAGTTGAGGTTTGAAACCGCATTACGCACTTCGTTGAACGATTTTTTTACTTTTTCTTTGAAAATATACGTGCTAACGAGCATAAAAGGAATCGTACAAAGACTAATCAACGAAAGTCGCCAATCGGTGTAGAACATCACCGAAATGATAAGAACCAATTGCAAAATATCGCCCCCAATGGCTGCGATACCATCGCTAAAAACATCGGCCAGTGTTTCAATATCCGAAATTGTACGAGTAACGAGTCGGCCAATCGGCGTATCATCAAAGAATTTGAGGCGTAAATGCAAAATTTTATGGTAAAGCTGTACTCGAATATCACGAATGATATTTTGTCCAAGCCAACCAGCCAAATAGGTATTGGTAAATTGTATGAGCGACTGAACGACCAAAAGACCAATCATAATAGCCATCATTTTGGCAAGGCCAGTATAATTGCCTGCCGAAACTGGGCCATCAATCGTTTGGCGAATCAACAAAGGTAGGGCAGGGGCTAAGGCAGCACCGAGCATGATTGTCAGCACCAAACTATAAAACTTAACATTGTAAGGCTTAATAAATTGGAAAAGTCGTTTGAGAATTTCCAAATCGAAGATTTTGCCAGAGGGTGAAGTTTCGTTTTTTTGTATTTCCGCCACAGATATTATTTATTGAAAGTATCAATTATTTAACCGATTTTGATGCTCAATAGTTTCAAAATGAATGTTTTATCCAATTAAAACTTGTGTCTATTGAGGTTCAATTGTGTCTATTGTGGTAAAGAAATTACAGCCCCAATAGCCCATAATCACGCAATACATTCACAGGTTTATTATAGAAAAACAACTCAAAATCTTCAAAACCAGCGGCTTCGTAATCAGCTTTTATTTCTTGGAAAGTGTAAACCTTTTTATTCTTCACAGAAATCTTATCCAACATTTCAACTAACCAATTGCCTTGTGCTTGGTTGAGTTTGATGCTGAAAGTTTCTTTTTTATCGTGAAAAGTGAGAGTTGTCGCCTGAAATACTTGCCCTTTTTTCGTAGTGTTTGTATAACTCACCAAAGGTTTTTTGCCCAGCCAGACTACCTTTGAGGTAGGTTTTAGCATAAAGTTATCATCCTCTTCCAGAAGTGCATTTTCAATATAATTCTTCGGAACTTTCGTGCGTGGAATCTTGAAGTCGAACCATTCTTGAAGCGGATATTCAAAACAAATACCGTGCATATAATTGAGCAGAGACTTCTTTAAACCAAAGCTAAAAGCCTCATGGTCAGTGCCTTTTGGGTCGGAGAAAACTAAATCATTATTGGCAAAAGTACCGATCGTATTGCTCGCTTTTTGCACCGAAAATTGTTCGGGATACATACCAACGGGGCTATGAGCCGTCATGGCAAATTGGTGCCAAAAACCCGATTGCAAAGTGCCAATTTCAAACATTTGCCGCACCATTTCGAGCGAATCAATGGTTTCTTGGGCAGTTTGGGTCGGAAAACCGTACATCAGATAGGCGTGTACCATGATACCTGCTTCGGTGAAATTGCGAGTGACTTGTGCTACTTGTGCAACGGTTACCCCTTTTTGAATCAATTCCAATAGTCGGTCGGAAGCAACTTCTAATCCACCAGAAACAGCAATGCAGCCCGAAGCTTTGAGCACCTGACATAAATCTCGACTAAAACTTTTCTCGAATCGAATATTTGTCCACCACGTAACGGTCAGTTTGCGGCGTAAAATCTCCAAAGCTAACGCTCGCATCAAAGCGGGTGGAGCTGCTTCATCGACAAAATGAAAACCATTTTCACCCGTTTGGGCAATCATTTCTTCCATTCTATCGCAGAGTAGATTTGCCGCAATTGGCTCATAGATTTTTATATAATCAAGCGAAATATCACAAAAAGTGCATTTTCCCCAATAACAGCCATGAGCCATCGTGAGTTTATTCCAACGGCCATCACTCCACATTCGGTGCATCGGATTTACGATTTCTATAACCGAAATGTATTTGTCCAATAGTAAATCGCTATAATCGGGCGTTCCTACTTCCGACTGTTTGTAGTCTTTTAGTAAAGAATTATTTTTATAAACGACAGCCCCCCGCCCCCCGATGGGGGAGTTTTCGAGAATAAATGTTCTCTTCAATAAAGCTCCCCCATCGGGGGCGGGGGGGGCTGTTAGGGATTTTATAATTTCCTCCAACGGAGCTTCGCCATCATCGAGCGATACGTAATCGAAAAATTCAAAAACTCGGGCATCTGATAACGAGCGTAATTCAGTATTGGCAAAACCTCCACCCATTGCTACTTTGGTTGCTGGATAATTTTGTTTCACCCATTGTCCGATTCTAAACGCACTGTAAAGATTTCCAGGGAAAGGCACTGAAATAACCACTAATTTAGGTTGAATTTCGAACATTCTTTCCGATAAAATCTTTATTAAAATTTTATCAATGTAGCTATAATCTTGCTGTAAGGCTGCATATAATTCATCAAAACTATTAGCAGAACGCCCCAAACGCTCGGCGTACCTACTAAACCCAAAATGTGGGTCAACGCACTCCATGATTAGGTCAGAAATATCTTCGAGATAAAGCGTTGCCAAATGTTTGGCTTTGTCTTGCATTCCCATCGAACCAAAAGCCCATTCGAGGTCTTCGAGTTGAGCAAAACGAGAGGCTTCGGGAAGGAAATTTTCTTGACAGATTACGTGTGAAAGCGTTGGATTTTTGCCTTGCAGAAATAAAATTACGGCATCAATAGTATTTATATAGTCCTCTTGGAGTGCGATTATTCTCTTAGCGTTATCAGAGAACATTCCCCCATCGGGGGGTAGGGGGCTGAATAATTCTGTTAAACCTTTTTTAGAAAATAAAGCCAAAATCACCTCAATTCCCAAATCAGCTTGAAAGCATGAAATATCCTTGGTATTCAGAAAACCCTTGATGTAGGCCGTTGCTGGATACGGTGTATTCAGTTGGGTAAAAGGGGGCGTTATGGCAAAAACTGTCTTGTTCAATGATACTATTTCTTTACGGCGTAAAAATTAAAATGCTTCCATTTGAGCATATCTTCTTTGGTCAGAATCGGTACTATTTCGGTGTTTAATTCAAAATCATTGAAATAAAACAGCGAATATCCGACTGAATTTAATACTTCAAAATGCTCAAATCGGTCGGCTGGCGAAGATTTGAAAAAACATTCTGAAACAACAACTGGACTAAATTCGACCAAAATATTTTTGATTGATTTAATGATTTCTTTGTCGTAGCCCTCGGTATCAATCTTCACGAAACTTAGTTTTGTGAGCCTTTCTGCAAAGTTTTTTTTCAAAAAAGCCTCCAAATTGATTCCTTTTATTTTTTCCTTGAGGACATATTTTCCGTGTTTTCCACCTTTCTCTTTCGATATTCCGCCGTTATTGAATGATGCTTCTGAGGATGTATAATAAAATTCATCATCAAAATCAGTAATGGCAAAGTTAAAAGGTTGGATATTAGATAGTTGTGGATTTAAAGTGGCGTTTTCGGCCAAAACTTTAAACACAAATGGATTCGGGTCGAAAGAAAGCGTTAGACCTGTTTTGCCACAAGCAACCGACATCGGTACGGAAGTATGTCCAATATTGGCACCTATGTCAATCGCTAAATCGCCTTCTTTAATGAATTTCTTAAAAAACTCAATAGATTCTTCGGGAATATCTTTCTTTTCTACGAGTGGATTGTCCCAATTAGCGAATTTGATTTTACCATACGCTTTTGTGTCAAAAAAGTCGATAGTTGTTGGGTATTCTTTGGTGATACGTCGTGCGATTTTCCTTTTGAAGGAATTAACAAAATAACTAAACATGGTGGATATAGATTTTGGTGAATGGTTTTAATAGGGAATTAATTTGCCAATTTCTTGGACTTATCTGCTGGACCTATCTATAACACGAAATTACATTGACCGATATTTTCCAGTTGTATCGTTATTTTTTTCTTACTTCACCCAAGTATTTGAAATCATTTCATTCCACCAAATACTAACTTTGTCATTGGCTTGTATGCGAGAATCTCCCCAATATGTACCTGATTTGGGTAGTGCAAACATCGGCTGTGCATCAAAATTTTGATTGATGTACGCCACAACTTTGATGACTTGCTTGTTTTTTTCGATAAACTCAAAGAAAGGTTTATACCATTCATTCCAAATTTGGAGCGGAGTGAGTTTTACTGTCCCCTCGCCCGCTACACCATCCCAATACGGACTAATATTTTTTCGGTAAAGTCCGCTCAAACTGTATCCTTGCGGAGCGGCTTCACAAATCATTACAGGTTTGTTTTTATTGATGGCGTAGTAAAGCATTTCGCTGGCCAGACTTTTCTGACTACGTTTATATACCAAATTTGTGCTATT
Source organism: Emticicia sp. (assembly GCF_049241225.1). Lineage (NCBI taxonomy): Bacteria > Pseudomonadati > Bacteroidota > Cytophagia > Cytophagales > Leadbetterellaceae > Emticicia > Emticicia sp. Next base: position 35,890 of record NZ_JBMLRC010000460.1, on the reverse strand, counting down.
GCTATATTTTGGTGAAAGTTTTGTGCCTGCCAAGTACCACGAAATGCCACAGAAATCAACGTATTTATCGCCTGGGTACCAATCTCCGATATTTTCGATTTTATTTTCCATAATATCATCAATAGGAGAGGTGCAAGCCTGCCAAACCGAAAGCCAGTTTCGAGGAGTTTTGCTTTTCTCGTAATTCATCCTTAAAATATCATGGATTCGTTGGTACGCCACAATATATCGGCGGCGGTCTTCGTAGGCTTTGTTCCAGTTTCCATCAAATTCATACCCGATTCTGAGGTAAAACTTTACTTTTGGATAACTTTTCAGAAAATCAGCCAACTCATTGATTTTTGCATCGTAAGCACCACTCACAAGACTTTTAAGGTTTGTGGCATCATTCATCCAAATGCCCAAAGCCATATCAAATGGAATGTTTTTGGAGTATCTTTTGAGGCAAACATCATCTAACACGTTTTTTACACAATTATTGCCAGCTCCTTTATTGGTTTGTGATTTTAGGCCGTCTAAGGTAAAAATATCTGTATATTGAGTCAGGCCAACGGGTAGCGGAAAATTACGATAGGTGAGACACTCATCGTTTTTTTCGATATGAAAATAGTCGTAAATCGCTTCTTCATCTTGCCCAATAAAAAGGCTTTGTGCCTTTAAATTGAGATGAAAAAACATACTAAGAGCAATGAATAGTATCTTTTTCTTGTGGGACATTTTTCGGTTTGTTGGCAATTGTATAAATGATAAAGTTATAGCTCTGATAACGAGTTAAGAATCCTGAAAGGATGAAATTATTATAGTAGAAAAAAATGAATAACCAATATTTTGAATCCCGAAGGGGTGACATATAATGCCATTCCTCCGGAGTTCTGTTTGTCATCTATTTATCATCACTATAATCCTTTCACCCCGATGGGGTTTTGATTCGATTAGCTATTATAAAATAAGCTTTTCCGCTAAGTTAATAAATAATGTTTTTTGGAATTATTTAATATAACGGAAATCTTGTCCAGCTTCTAAGCTCAATAAAATCTCGTAATACATATCGATACACGCTTGAATATCATCTTTGTGGCACATTTCTACGGTTGTGTGCATATATTTTTGAGCCAATGAAATCAAAGCCGATGCCACACCTTCGCCCGAATAAGCAAACGAATCAGTATCTGTGCCTGTTGAACGGCTGGCAGCTGCACGTTGGAACGGAATCTTTTTCTCAGTACAAACATCAATCATAAAATTCAAGAGATTGTTTTGTACGGCTGGGCCATAAGTAAGCACAGGGCCACGTCCGCAAGCTAAATCTCCATCAGTTTTTTTGTTGTACATCGGCGATTGAGTATCGTGAATCACATCGCAGCAAATTGCCACATTTGGCTTGAGTCTGCGAGAAATCATTTCGGCTCCACGCAAACCAATTTCTTCTTGCACGGCATTTACAATATAAAGCGTGAAAGGCAACGAAATGTTATTTTCTTTGAGTTTTCGAGCAACTTCTGCAATGATATAGCCACCGATACGGTTATCTAAAGCACGACCAACGTAGAATTTATCGTTCAGTTCCATCAAAGTATCTTCAAAGGTAATCACACAACCTACGTGGATGCCCATTTCTTCAACTTCGGCTTTTTTAGCGGCACCTACATCAATAAAAATATTTTTTAAAGTTGGTTTTTCTTCGGTGGCTGCTTCTCGCACGTGAATAGCTGGCCAGCCAAAAACCCCTTTTACGATGCCTTTTCGAGTATGAATATTTACTCGCTTCGATGGGGCGATTTGGTGGTCAGAACCGCCATTGCGACGTACATAAATATAACCGTCTTCGGTGATATAATTGACAAACCACGAAATCTCATCTGAGTGAGCTTCGATAACTACTTTATAAGGTTGACCCGGATTGATAACACCAACGGCAGTTCCGTAAACATCTACGATTTGCTCGTCGATGTAAGGTTTTAGGTAATCTAACCAAATTTGTTGACCTGACGACTCAAAGCCTGTCGGAGAGGCATTATTGAGGTATTCGTAAAGAAATTCAATGTTTTTTTCTGCCATTTTTTGCTGTATTATGTTTTTCTCAATTTTAACTCAAAAGTAAGGCTATAACGCGAAAAATCCTTGTTTTTTCTGAAAAACTGAACTTGAGATAGGTCCAAAATCATAAAAGCACCACTCAAATTGGCGGTGCTTTTCCTGAATAATAAATCCTAACTTTAAACTACAAAAAAAACTTTGTGGCAAACTGGCTACTGCTATAATTTCATTTTTAGCTGAGTTTCGTATGCTGATATGCTTTTTCAAGACCCAAGGTCTATTGACTATTAACAAATTTTAGTTCATTCCCACTACCGAAACATCTAAAATCTTAAATTCTGTTCGACGATTGGCTTGGTGTTGGTCTTCTTTGCATTGTGTTTCATCGTCGCAGTTGTTGAGCAATTCGGTTTCTCCGTAGCCCTTAGCTACAACCCGCTTGGTATTGATTCCTCGAGCGGCCAAATAATCAAGCACAGCTCTTGCTCGGTTTTCTGATAATTTTAAATTAAATGCATCGCTCGAACGGCTATCGGTATGCGAACGCACCTCAACTCTCATGTTTGGGTACTTTTTTAGAATTGGTATAAGCTTGGCTTCGAGCTCTTTTGCGGCATCTGGCCTGATAAAGAACTGCCCAAAATCGTAATAAATATTATCAAGCCTGAAAATATCGCCTTGCCCTACTAATCCTAAATTTTGTTCAACTGTTTTTGGTCCTTTGCGAGTTTGTTTCACTTTTCCTAGATTTTCGGTATTCTCAGCGTATCGGTCTTTGGCGGCTGTTACCGAATATTCTCCCTCTTTCTTAGGTTGGAATTCGTATCGACCATCGACTCCGGTTACGATTTGTTCTTTCGAACCGTCTTTTCCGTTTTTAAGCGTTACCACGGCTCCTTGAATTGGGAGTTGGTTTACCTCCGAGACAATTGTTCCTTTAATAATCGGAGCTTTTGATTTTTCAAGGAAAATTGTTATCGATGTCTTGTTTTTTAGCGAAGTGGCTAATGTTCCATAAGAAACTCCATTCGACTCATAGCCTTCTTTCAAGGCTTTAAACTCAAAATCAGTACCTGTTTCTAAACAAACAGTTATTTTACCATCTGAGCCGGTTACGAAAAGTTCTTTATTTTCACCGTTTTTCGACATTCGTACATCGACCGCTTCTAATGGTTTTTTACTTTCCGCATCATAAACCAAAATATTCAACTGGCGGCATCCGTGGCGGAATGAGTAAAGATTATCATCTCCGTAGCCTCGCTTCCGGTTAGAACTAAAATATCCACTCGATCGATTACCGTTGGTGATAAACCCAAAATCATCTTTTTCTGAGTTGATGGGTGCTCCTAAATTTTTAACATCACTTAACGGAATCCCCTCTTTCATTTCTACATAAAAAACATCTAGTCCACCTAATCCTTCGTGTCCATCTGATGAAAAATACATATTGCCATTTTCATCCATAAACGGAAACATTTCGTTGCCTTCAGTATTGATTTCGCGACCTAGGTTTACTGGTGAGCTCCAGTTTCCATCGCGGTACTCAACAACATAAATATCTGTACCCCCAAAACCACCTGGCATATCCGATACAAAATATAACTTTGAATCATCAGGCGATAAGGCAGGGTGCCCACACGAAAAATTATCATTATTAAAAGGTAATTCTTTTACTCCTCCCCAGTACTTTCCGCTTTCGGTAGCCATGTAAAGTTTTAATTTATTTACGCCATCCGAACTTGTTCGACTGCGACCTTTACTGTAGTTATTTCTGGTAAAAATTAGCTTTTTATAATCTTTAAAAAAGGTAACTGGTCCTTCATGATACTTGCTATTAAGTGTTTTGCTGAATTGTTCGATTTTTGAAAGCGGCTTTTCTTTGTCTTCGGTTTCGATTGCTTCCAATTTTTCAGCTGCACTAAACGACGAACTACCTCCAACACCACTGAGTTGTTTCATGGCTATGATATTATCTTTGCGAAGCTCGGCGGTATCGGGGAACATAAATAGGTCAAGGAAAGGTGTTTGGTTTTGCATAAACACACGCTTAATTGCTCCACCTTCTTCTCGGGCTGATACAAACACCAGACCGTTTTTATAATACATCGGACTGAAATCTGACTGACGTGAATTCAGCGTGTACAAATAATCTATTTTGTAGGTAGCTGAATCTTGGTAGAAACGACTATTGTCCATGTACGCTACTGTAAAGCGGCGTCCACGCATGTCGGTTGTTTGTTCTTGTCCGTAACGACTGTACATTTTTTGTGATTCCTTGTATTTGCCGTTATTAGCTAAAGCTTGTGCAAAATATAGGTAAATTTCACTTTCGAGGTCTTTGCTATATCGGTCAATTAATTCCGCGTATATACGCTCAGCATTGCGTGAATCTTGTACTTTTCGGTAGCTGTATCCGAGTTTGGTGAGAGCCTCTTGCATTTCGGGCGAACCCACTTTGGCTGTACGAAGGTAATCTTCATAATTTCGTATAGCCTCTATATAACTCATGTTTTCAAAACTGCGATTCGCGGCTTTCAAACGACCATTTTGAGCATATGTTTGTTGAGCTATTAGGAAAACGAAAGCCAACAACCAGATTTTGGATTTTTTCATGGATGAAGCACTTTTAAACTTGTAAAATAATAAGGATTATGACTTAATGCACGTATAAATTTCATGAAAATTTCTCAAAACTCGTGCCAAATGGTGAAAAAAAAATATATAGTGATTAAAAGGTAACGAATGTAAAAAATACAAAAATTAATAAAATATCATGTGTAAGTACCTTTTAGTGAGGGTTTTATTTAATCATAATTTCTGTTTGTTTCGAAGTTGGCATAGTAGTATCATTTACTAAAGAATACAAGCTTACAGCATTTAAAAGTTCTAATTTAGGTCAGTTTCATAGGTTCTTTAGGCAAAAGTAGTTTTTGAAAAATTAATTTGTAATAATGCTGCTTTTGATTAAACAAATTTATTGGCAAAAAGATTGGCACACCTCTAATTTTATTTAATTTCAACTTTAAGTACCTTCTGAGTGGCATCTGAAAGCTTAAATCTTTCATCAGAACGTTGCCCCGCAACCCATACGACGGTGTCGTTTGAGGTAAGTAAAAATATGGTTTTTTTAAGAATGAATGGTACTTTATTATTAATCAAAAAGTCTGAAATTTTCTTTTTTCCTTTCATTCCAAACGGAATAAACCAATCGCCTTCCTGCCATGGCCGAAGTGTGAGTGGAAAATGTATTTTATCGAAATCTGCAAAAAGTACGCTACTGTTTCTTTCGAATTTTCCATCAATTTCTTCGATATTCAAGACCGAAAAACTCAATTTTTTATCTAAAAAATCGAAAGCTTGCTCTTGTTTTATATCTTCTAAACTAATAGATAAAGCAAACTCACTCCTTATCGGGGCGGCAGCCGCTGCTGAGGGCTGGGGCGGCAGCCGCTGCTGAGGGGCTGTAATCACCAATTCCTCTCTATCTTTCAATAGTGTAAAGTTTGCGGCATGAAAAACTTTGCCCGAAAGACCATCAAGCGAATTGAAAATTTCTTTCGATTGAAAATAATTAAAACCAAATTCTTTCAATAATTCTTCCAAATAATAATTGGCTGACTGCCAGTATTTTATGTTGGCAATTTTCAAGAAAAAAATGCCGTTTTCTTCCCGCATAACTGTGGTTCTGAAATGGCTTAAATTTTTCCGAAAATCAGCTTCGATTGATTGAAAACGTTCGAGGTTTCTGGCAAAAGTTTCGTCGAGATTTGGATTGATTTTTTTCAATAGTGGCACAACTTGATTTCGAATCAGATTTCGTTGATAATCATTCGAGGCATTGCTACTATCTTCTCGCCAAGAGAGTTTTTTTTCAGCCACATACACATCAATTTCTTTCCGAGAGGCAAAAAGCATCGGGCGAATAATATGCCCTTTTTTTGCTGAAATACCTTTCAAACCCGATATACCAGTGCCTTTCGTGAGATTGAGCAATACGGTTTCGATGCTATCGTTGAGATGATGGGCCGTTGCGATATAATCAAAATTTAGTTCTTTTCGCAAGTTCTCAAACCATTCATAGCGAAGCGTGCGAGCCGCCATTTCAATCGAAATTTTATTTTTCTTGGCGTAAGCTTTTGTATCGAAGGTTTTTGTGTGAAAAACTACGTTGTTTTCCTTGCAAAGATTTTCTACGAAAATTTGGTCATCGTCTGAGTCTTTTCCTCTTAGTTGGAAATTGCAATGAGCTACTGCGAACTGGAAGCGACCATCGCTACAGTTCGCCCCACAAAAAAGGTTAAACATTGCCACTGAATCTTTGCCTCCACTGACCGTAAGCAAGACTTTTTCCGAAGGCTCGAATAATTTTTGCTCGTTAATATATGTTAAGAAGGCATGAAGCATGAAAGCAATTACGTAATTTTGTGAACAAAATTAGAAGTTTCAATCGAAGATGATTAAAAATATTATAAAAAAGTACCATTTCAGCTTAACATCTACCAACTTTTACACGAAGTTGGGGCTTATTGTATTTGGACTTTTGCTGATAGAGAGTGCTACTTATGCTCAAAAACCACTCAATCCGCCACCACCACCACCTTCGGGGTCACGCATCAATTTATTGAGTGCTGATAGTTTGGTAGGTGTCAATCAGTTACCTTATTATACTCGTCAGTTTTTGGGAAATGTCTCTTTTCAACACCGAGGGGCAATTTTGTATTGTCAAAGTGCTACGCAAAACGAAACAACTAATACGCTGGAAGCTTTTGGCAAAATCAGAATCGTGCAAGGTGATACGCTCACCATTACGGGCGATACACTGTATTACGATGGAAATACTCGTTTTGCTCGTGTGTTGGGAAAAAAGGTAGTTTTGACCGATAAAAAAGTAAGCCTAACAACCCGTATTGTGGAATACGATATTCAGAAAAACCGTGCCTATTATCCAGTTCGGGGCGTAATTGTGCAAGATTCGAGTGTTTTGAAGAGCGAAAAAGGTTTTTATAACACCCGAAGTAAGATTTTTAATTACAAAGAAAATGTAGAAATCACCAATCCTAAATACACCATCACGTCGGATAGTTTGCAGTATAATGCCCGAACCAAAATGGCACTTTTCAAAGCTCCAACGCTCATCAAAAGTAAGGATGGCGATATTGTAGCCAATGCAGGAAGTACCTACAATACTCAAACCCAACAGTCGAATTTTAAAGGTCGCTCAAAAATTGTCAATGAAGATTATACCCTCACGGGCGATACACTCAATTTCGACCAAAAGACTGAATCTGGTTTTGCGAGAGGAAATGTAGAATTAGTCTCGAAAAAAGATAAAGTTATTTTAAATGGAAAAGTTGGCGTGCGTGATGGAAAAACTGGCTTTACAAAAATCATGGGAAATGCCCTCATGCGTAACACTGCCGAGCGAGACACGCTTTATTTGAGTGCCGACACACTTTATGCTTACGAGCGAAAAGACAGTTTGGTTGCTAAAACCGATACCGTAAAACAAGCCAAAAAAGAAGACAAAAACACCGCCGCCAAAATGGAAAAATTGTTGGCGTTTGGACACGTAAAAGTGTATCGCTCAGACATCCAAAGTCGCTGTGATTCACTGCTTTATGATTTAAAAGATTCAGTGATTCATTTTTTCTCGAAACCAATTATTTGGAGCGATAAAAATCAATCCGAAGCCGATACAATTCACGTATATATGAAAAACAACAAAGTCAGCCGAATGTATATGATTAACAATGGCTTTGTGATTGCGAAAGATACGGCACTAAATTTTAATCAAATCAAGGGTCGGAAGATTACGGCAACGTTCAATGCTCAGACACGTATAGATAATGTCGTGGTTGAAGGCAACGGTGAAAGTATTTATTACGCACTTGATGAAAAAAATAAACTAATTGGGGTAAATCGAGTCGAATGTAGTAAGATGAATATGAAGTTCAAGGAAAATCAAGTAAACCGAATTTCGTTTTTGGGGCGTCCTGACGCCAAACTTGTTCCTCCTACAGAATTGACCAACGACGGTAACCGATTAGATGGTTTCAATTGGAGAGAAAATGAAAAACCAACAAGAGCCGAAGTACTTGGCGTGAAATTTGTAGATAAAAAAGTAGGTGTAAAACCTGTTTTAGAAGCAAAAAAATGATCGAACGAAAAAAAGTTTATTTTTATTGCAACCTTTCGGCCCTAAAATGAGTCTTATACATAAATTACAGTTTTGATTTTAATACCATTCTCGTATATTTGTAGTATTCCTAACAATATACGTGCTAAAATAAAAAAATTACAGTAGAGTTTCTATGGTTAAAAATTTACAAAAATATTTATCAGTACTGATTGGAATTGTTATCTTATCCAACGCTGCCCTTGCTCAAGTTGAGAAAGGAAAGTCTCGCTTGGATATAGGTAAGAAGCCAACAACCACTGCTAAATCGGCTCTTCCAAAAACGGCGTTTGTGAGCAAACCGATGCCTTCGGAAGTGAGATTGAACAAGCCGTCGGTGGTGAATCAGTACTTCCGGGATGCTTTGTTGAACGGTTCATCGAAACCGGTGATTACTAAAACTTCCAATAGTGAAATTCCTGCAACTAACGATAGAAGTATAGGTGGTAATGAAAATAGCGATAAATTATATTCGAGCGATAAATTGACGGTATCGAATATTTATCCGAATCCTGCTAATGATTACGCAACAGTTGATTATGTGATTACAGGCAGCGTAAACGAAGCGAGTATGTCGTTTTATAATTTGCTCGGACACGAGGTAGCGAATTATGAATTAGATAAATTTGACCGTAAATTGAAGGTGCAAACAACAAACTGGGATTCAGGTATTTACTTGTATCAGTTGGTAGTTGACGGTAAAAAAGTTGTTACAAAAAAGCTTTTGGTTAGACATAACTGATAACTTATTTAATATATCAAAAATCGAGTAATTGCTTGTTTATTAGGCAAATACTCGATTTTTTTGCTTTGAATGGCTTAATGTTTTGTAAAAAAAATATTGATGAAAACCAAAATTTGTGAGTTGTGTAAAATAGAGGAAACCACGCTTTACCGAGTTCAAATAAAGAAAGGTAAAATATGGGTTTTTGTCTGTGAATCTTGTTGCAATAAGTCAAAAAACTTACCCGATTATCGTTATGGCGGTACGTGGAAAGGATACCGACATTAAATTATATATAAATCAAGATTTAACGATATTTTGAAAGTCGGATAATCGCTTGTTTATCAAGAAATTATCCGACTTTTTTTATTTGAATTATTTAAGTAAATTTTATTTTCCGAGAAAATATCCAATCTTTATAGCAGCAAGTATTTAACCTTACCTTATACAATTGATTCTAAACTTCTTATCTTTTACCTATAAACACAAAATTTGAAAATGGCATTACCGAACATCTTTAAAAAATCAGTTTCAGAAGAAGTTATTGGGCGAATCAATGCCTTGACACCGAGCACACAAGGCAAGTGGGGAAAAATGAGCGTGTCACAGATGTTGGCTCATTGTAATGTATCGTATGAGTTGATTTATGAGAATAAACACCCCAAACCGAATGCTTTTATGAAATTCATCTTAAAATTGTTGGTGAAAAACAAAGTGGTAAGTGAGGAACCATATTCACAAAATGGGCAAACTGCTCCACAATTTGTGGTGAAAGAAGATAAAGATTTTGAGATTGAAAAGAACCGTTTAATAAATTATATTAGAAAAACTCAAGAGTTGGGCGAAAACTATTTCGACGGTAAAGAATCTCATTCATTTGGAGCGTTGAACATTACCGAATGGAACAATCTATTTTACAAACACCTTAATCACCATCTGACTCAGTTTGGAGTTTAAACTAAAACGACATTTTTGATAAAATGCCAAATAAAAACTTACTTATCAACCGAATAGCAGTTTCGACTTTCTTTTTTGTCAATGGATTTTTATATGCTAACTGGACTGCCCGCTTGCCCGAATTACAGCGATTCTTTGGACTGAATAATGCTCAGTTGGGTTCGGTGCTGTTTTGTATTGCTCTTGGTTCGATGGCAGCCATGCCTTTTGCGGGTTGGTTAGGTAGTAAGTTTGGTTCGGATACTATTGTTAAAATCACAGCTTTGCTGTTCTGTGTAGCTATTCCGCTGGTAGCAATTTCGCAGAACGAATGGATAATTCGTCTTTGTTTTTTCTTCCTCGGAGCAGCCTCTGGCTCAATGGATGTTACGATGAACGGACAAGCTGTTTTAGTAGAAAGGTTGTGGGGGAAGGTGATTTTCTCATCGTTTCATGCGGTTTTTAGTATTGGAATGGCCATCGGAGCGGCTGTGGGAGGAGTTTTTTCCAGTTATCAAGTGCCGCTGCAATCGCATTTATTTGTCATAAGTATTTCGGGCGTTTTGCTTTCTATTTGGGCTTCTACAAAATTGATAAAAGATATTCCAACTGCTAACGAAGCAGTAGTTTCTGAAAGCAAAACTGATAAATTTTTAGCCTTAAAAACAATTTTACCTTTCGGAATTATTGCTTTTTGTTGCATGACTGGCGAAGGCTCAATGGTGGATTGGTCAGCTATTTTTATGAATAAAGTTGTTGGGCAAAGCGAAGTGTTGAGTGCTTGGGCGTTTGGAGCATTTGGCGTGTCGATGACTATCGGACGAGTATTTGGCGATTACTTTACGCTTAAACTCGGCAAACAAAAACTGATGTTGATTGATGCTTTGCTGTCGATTGCGGGCTTAGGAATTTCCCTTGCTTTTGTCTCGGTTTGGAGTACTTTCTTGGGCTTTTTCTTAGTTGGTCTTGGGCTTTCTACAATTGTGCCAATTGTATTTTCTTCGGCCGGTAATCTTAAAAATATAAGTCCATCGGCAGGAATTTCGATGGCTACTTCTATTGGCTATACTGGTTTCTTTATTGGCCCACCAACGATTGGCTATTTGGCCGAGGCTTTTGGTTTGCGAGTTGGGTTGGGGTTTGTGTTGTTTTTATTTGTGTTGATGGCTGTAATTATTACCTTTATTTCCTCAAATAAAGATAAATCGAACTAAAATCAAATGAATATTAAAGTAGTTGCTTTCGATGCCGATGATACCCTTTGGGTGAATGAACCTTATTTTTTAGAGACAGAAAACAAGTTTTGTGCATTGCTTGAAGATTATTTGCCACATCATACAATCTCACAAGAACTTTTTAAAACGCAAATTGATAATCTACCATTGTACGGGTATGGTGTAAAAAGTTTTACGCTTTGTATGGTCGAAACTGCACTCAGAATCAGCGATAATACATTGAATGTGAGTGTCTTAGAAAAGATTATAGAAAATGGTAAAGAGATGTTACAAAAGCCAATCGAGCTGCTTGATGGAGTAGAGGAGACGCTGCAAGCTTTGTCTGAAAAATATCGACTTGTGGTGGCTACGAAAGGTGATTTACTTGACCAAGAACGAAAACTAAAAAAGTCGGGAATCGAGCATTATTTTCATCATATAGAAATCATGAGTGAAAAGAAAGTGCCTGATTATGAGAAACTTATCAAACATTTAGACATCAATCCCGAAGAGTTTTTAATGATTGGAAATTCGATAAAATCTGATGTATTGCCAGTTTTAGAAATCGGTGCTTATGGTGTGCATGTGCCGTATCATACGACTTGGGCCTACGAAAAAGTTGACCATAATATTGATAGCCCAAATTTCAGAAAAGTTGATTCGATTAAGGAGATTCTGCCGTTTTTGTTGGGGTAGAATTTATATATTTCTCAGAAAATCATCAAACATCATTACTCGGCGAAATCCTTTTTTCCTCAGGCCAGTTGCGAGAGGTTTATCTCTTGTGAGAAGTGGTAAATCTAATTGAATCGACAAGGCTAAATAGGCTGTATCTTTTATATCAATGTCGTTGAGTAAAAGATTTGATTTTTCGAGAGATTCTGGACTTAGAATGTAGTTTGGCAAGACAGTGATTTTAGAGAAAACTAAAATTGACCATTTGAAAAACTCATCCTCATTCATTTTAGTACGAAGTAGAAGTTGAGATTTGTATTTCTCAACTTCTACTAAAACAAATTCGGGTAAGTAAAAGTCATAGAACTCTAAAATAGGCTTATAACTTGCATTGCCGCTTATAAGCATACTCATCAGAATATTGGCGTCTATCACATAGTTTGTCATCAGAAAAGAAACTTACTTTTTTCTTGTTCCCAAGCCATGTTTCGTGATAGTTGCCATTGCTCGTCATTCGTAAGGTCAGACTCTTCTAAATCTGCCAAAATATCTTTTGCAGAAGCCTTTAGTTGAAGTTTCTGTAAATGTTCTTTCAAATAATTTTCTATCTGATTATAACCAAGCGTTTGTACAAATGCTTCGTCAAGTTGTAGCTTAAATTCAACCATAATGATTTGATTATAAAGCTAAATTAAGAACATTTTATAAAAGAACCAAGTTTTGAATTAATCTCACAAATTCCCACTCGCTTTTTTATATCTCACACTTGCCACCAAGAAATTATAAATGCTACTTAGGTATTGATTTTCAGCGTTTTGTAATGAATATTCAGAGTTTTTTAGGTCTGAAATTACGATTACACCTTTCTCAAATCTGAATTTATCGGTTTCTAAAATCTGTTGAGCGAGCGTGATGTTTTTCTTGGCTTCCTCTAAATTCAGTTTTGATTGTTGCAACGTATTCCACGTACTTTTCGACTCATAGTTGAAATCATTTCTCAAACGCTCCATATTTAACTGATTGATTTTCTGACGAAACAAAAAATCTTGACTTGAAAGCTTCGCTTGTTTACCATCGAAAATAGGAATATTCGCACGAATACCTATATAATTGGCCGTAAACCAAGTACCACTTGCAAATGGATTGAAAGTATCGGCAATCTGAAATGCCGAATAATTTCCGTAAGCCGAAACCGTTGGCAAATTTCTTGTTTTTTGTTTTTGTAGGTTCAATTCGTTTAATCGAAGGTTAATTTCTTCGGCTTTTACTTCGGTGCGTTTGTCGGTATTCGATTGGTTATCAACGATTTGAGAGTAATTTAGAATAGAAGTTAAGTCTTCGGCTGGCTCGGCTTTTTCGTTGGTATTCAACTGATATTGAAGCGTGACCAAGCTTAATTCATAATCTTGTATATTTTTAGTTTGGGCGAGTTTCGCATTACTTACATCAAGCGAAAATTTATCTAAATCATTTTTTAGAATTGTTCCCTGCTCAAATTTTACTTGAGCGGCTTCCAAATAGGCATTGGCTCTTTGCAAAGCAATTTCCGATAAACGTAATTTTTCTTTATTAAAAACTGCCGAAAAATAAGCCTCCGTAATGCTTTGTTTGAGATTGATTTTTTGTTGCTCAAGCGTGTTTTTCTGAGCTTCGGTTTGGGTATCGTTCACCAAACGGTCGATTTTTTTGCTGGCATCATACACTTTCTGCTCAGCTTGTAAAGCAAAAGTATTATTGAACGGACGCCCCAAACGCACAATTGTTTGTGATTCGCTCGAACCTGGTAAAGCAAAAGGTAAAACCGTAGTTTGGAGTTGGGTATTCCATCTTACATCACCGTTGGCACTTACTTGCGGTAGCCATTTGGCCTTGATTTTATCGTTTTCGCTATTGGCAATCTGAATATTCAAGGCTTGGGTTTTCAGCTCAATCCGATTTTCTATGCCTTTCTGAATGGCTTCATTAAGCGTGATTTTCTGTGCAAAAGATGAAAATCCCTGCATCAAGATTGCCAAATATGTGATAAATCTAACAATTACTTTTTTCATATCTTTTTGTATTTTCTCAAATCTAAAAACCTTATTTAGATGAATATTTTTTTTCTGCCTAAAACGGAAAAAAACAACTATTAAACTGTGAAGTTTTGGTGCTAAGAAACTTTTGTTTACGACCTAAAAACAGCGGCAGGTTCGAGTTTAGTGATTTTTCGCATGGCCAAGAGACTTCCTAAAACAGCAATAAATAACGTAATGATTACCAAGAAAGCGGTAAGTTCGGGCGTAATTTGAATATCAAGATTCTTTTTGGTGGCTTGCACAAAACCAAAAAGTAGAAAATATGCCACCGCAAACCCCACAATCGAATAGATAGTTGCTTGCCAAAGAATCAAGTTTCTGATAACTCCGTTTGTTCCGCCAATGGCCTTGATTGTGCCGTAATCTTTGATGCGGTCGTTGACGGCTGAAAACATCGTAAGTCCAACGATTGCAAAGCCTGTAATGATGGCAAAGACAACCAAAAGCCCGAAAGAGGCCACAATTCCGCTGTTGAGGGCAAAGTATTTGAGACTTTCGTCGGTAAATGTTTTTCCATCACGGGCTTTTACGCCTGGAATTTCTTTATTAATAGCTCGAATTACCTGCTCGACTGAAGCTCCGTTTTCCCATTCTACCAAAAAAGCCGATGCTTTGGTGGTCGGAATCTTACAGAGTTTTCTGGCACGGTCAACGGTCGTAAAACCATATGCTACGCCCAAGCCTTTTGCTCCTTTGGTTTGCCCGACTAACACCACACGATTACCATTGTATTCAAAATGGTCGCCAAGTTTGATGTTTTTTCCTTGAATCGGGTCATAAGAGTCGCCAATGACAGCCCCTTCTTGTTGGAGGTCTTGGAGATTACCAAAGGCAAATTTCCACGGTCCACCTGCATACGATGGTGCTTGTGTACCAATCATCGTAATGCTTGTTTTTGTGCCGTTGCTAAACTTTGCACTTCCACCACCCACAATCAACTGATTGACTTTTTTTACGCCATTGATACTCATGAGTTCTCGATAAATACGCATATCGAGTAGGGGTAAATCGCTGACTTGCTGGCTTTTATCGCTCACTACCCAAATGTAGTTTTGGTTAAATTTTGCCAACGAAATAGTACTATTGAGCAGCGAAAAACAAATGCCGATTTGTTGCCCAATCAGAAAGACCGACAGGATGATACCAAACAAGATTCCAAACATTTTGGTCTTGTCGTACCACATAAATTTGAATGCTTCTTTTAACATATTCTGTGGGGCGATTCTCCCGAATCGCTCATTAATATTGTGTAAAGTAAAATGACTAGTATTGGTCTGTGTTTTTGTTCGACCCCGATGGAGTCGTATTAGTGTTAGCTTGTGATTTTATTTCTACCAATATTAAACCCCTAAAGGGGTAATTTCATTTAATGAAAATTAGAAAAAGGACAGCGATTGAACATTATTTGTAGCGATTTGCAAAATCAACAATCTCTAATTTGTAATCTTTAATCTTTAATTTTGACTTTATTTCAATAAAATCACACAATCAACTCGGCTACCG
>NZ_JBMLRC010000460.1:0-20451 GCF_049241225.1 Emticicia sp. | reverse complement strand
TAATCTTTAATTTTGACTTTATTTCAATAAAATCACACAATCAACTCGGCTACCGATGAGTGGCATTTTGCCCGATTCCAAACGAATCGAAACATCACGCACACGGCGGTCTTCTTGCTCAGTTGATTGGTCTTTGAAAAGTGATTTTTGTTTCAAATAGTCGGCGGCGTAGCTTACCGAACCATTGGCAAGGGTATCGCCCGTTGTTTGCGAAATGATAAATGCTTTTTGTCCGAGTTGAATTTTTTCGGCATATAATTCATCCACTTCCGTTTTAGCGATTAGTGAGCCAGTTGGAGCAAATTCGGCGATTTGAGTAGTGTTTGTTACATAATCGCCAGTTTTTATGGCAACCTTCAGCACTTTTCCCGAAACCAATGCATTCACTTTTTTCTGATTTACAGCGGTTCGGAAATAATTAATATCGGCCTGTAATTCACTGATTCTGCTTTTCGATTGCTCAATGTTGGCGGCTGCCGTTTCTACATCTTTCATCAATCTATCAACTGTTGCTTTGCTATCGTCAACGGCCTGTTTGGTTTGGGCATTTCCTTCAAACAGGCGGAGGTTTCGCTCGTAGGTGTCACGAGCATTTTTTAGACTAACTTTGGCTGCTTCCAGATTAGCTTGATTGACAGCAATGGCTGCTTTTTGGGTAGCTATTTTGCTTTCTGACTGAGCCAGTTGGGCATTTTCGAGGCTATTTTCAATCGTAATTAAACTTTGTCCTTTTTGCACGATTTGGTTTTCTTTGATTAAAACCGCCAAAACTTTCCCGCTTGTTCCTGCCGTAAAATTCAAGATACCATCTTCTGGCTCGATGCGAGCAACACCCAAAATGCGGTTATTGGTAGTAGGAACTTTGGCGAGTGAGTCGGCTTTGGCTTTTTCGGCAGCTTCTTTGTCTTCTTTATTTCCGCAAGAAGCCAACACTGCCATTGTAAGAATAGAAATGATGTAATTTTTCATGCTTTTAAATGCTATTTTCTGATTTTTGACGAATCTGATTTGAATGAGTAAATGTTTTAAGTTTTGAGGTCAGAAATAATCGAAAATTCTGTTTTATGTAAAATATTAATAATGAACAAGTTACACTTCTGTGGACTTGTGGACTATTGACCGTGGACTGGGTCTTAATTAATTGGTTGATTAAAAATTTCAGTAGCGATTCCGTTTTTTACTTCAACTATACGGTCGGCGTACTCTTGTAGGCGTGGGTCGTGTGTTACGACTGCCACCGATTTGCCTTGTCGAGCTAAGTTTCGGAGTTCATTCATCACAACCGATAGCGAATCTTTGTCGAGCGAAGCAGTTGGTTCATCGCAAAGAATCAATTTAGGGTTTGTCACCAAAGCCCTTGCGATGGCAATTCGTTGTTGTTGTCCGCCCGAAAGTTCTTTAGGTAAGTTTTTTCGCCGGTCGGTCATTCCCACAATTTCTAAGGCTTTTTCTACTTTTTTCTTAATTTCTCCGCCCGAAACTCCCTGTAATTTCAATGGAAAAGCCACGTTGTCTTCGGCATTGAGTGGAGCAAGTAGGTTGAAACTTTGAAACACAAAACCGATAGTATCAAGGCGGAGTTTGGCCAACTCATTGGTTTTGAGGTCGTTAATGTATTTTCCATCTACCCACAAATTGCCAAACGATGGGTAAATCACACAACCCAACAACGATAGTAAGGTGGTTTTTCCCGAACCCGATGGCCCGATGATAAGCATCAATTCTCCTTCGTTGAGTTTGAGCGAGGTGGGTTGAAGAGCAACAATCGTTTGGTCGCCTACCTTATATTGTTTCCCAACTTCTTTTAATTCCGCAATCATTTTGTTGATTTATTTTATGTTTCTGTAATAAAAACATTGATTATGATGTAAATATATTATGTTTTCAAAGTAATAAACAAGAAAATTTGAATTTTTATTTTGAAAACATATTTTATTGTATAATTTTGCTTAGTATTTATTATGAAAACAAAGTAAGTTTAATTTTGTTTAGTAGT
Source organism: Emticicia sp. (assembly GCF_049241225.1). NCBI lineage: Bacteria > Pseudomonadati > Bacteroidota > Cytophagia > Cytophagales > Leadbetterellaceae > Emticicia > Emticicia sp. The sequence goes on along the minus strand of NZ_JBMLRC010000460.1, from coordinate 18,455 downwards.
ATATAAAAGATTTTGTGATGAGTAAGAAAATAGTAGAATTAGTAAACACGTGGCACAAGTACGAAACCGAAAATCCAGATATAAGTATCGCTGATTTTTGTGTGAAGTATTTGGCCGAGCATAGCACGCAATCTTTGGAAGAATGGCATAGTGTGCCTGTCAATGGACAGTTGGCGGGTTTGTTGGGTAGATTAGTGAAGTATTCAAATCTTTATTCAAAAAAAGCACTCAATCATTTTCCGTTGAATAATATCGAAGATTGGATATATCTGATTTCGTTGATGGATTTGAAGACGCCCAAAAAGAGTGAGTTGATTTATGAAATGTTATCGGAGTTTCCGTCGGGAATTGATATTATTAAAAGATTAATTGCCTCCGATTTGGTAGAGGAATTTCCTGATGAAAATGATAAACGCTCGAAGCGAGTAAAAATTACCGAAAAAGGATTGCAAGTGTTGGCCGAAAGTATGCCTTATATGGATAAAGTTGGCCGAATGGCTTTTGATACGCTAACGCCCAGCGAAAAAACGATGATAGTGAATATCTTGAAAAGGCTGGATAGTTTTCATAACGAGCATTTTAAGAATGTACGTAATATTGAATTTGAACAGGCTTTTGAGGTGCTAACGAGCGGTGAATAAATCTCTAAAATTGCATTAACAATCATTAACAAAAAGCTGAGTAAACCCTTCGAGTAGGTTTTGCATCTAAGTATTAAATTCCAATAATTAAGGAAGTTTAATAACAGTAAAACTAAAGCAGATAAAGACTATGAGAAAGCTAATGATTGTGGCAATGTTGGTAGCAAGTGCTGCCGTGGCCAATGCACAAAGAGGATATGACCGCAATGATGATGCCTACGGACGACGTGGCAATGATAATGGACGCTACGATAGAAACGATAATTATGGTAGAGGTGGCTATGATAAAATTGATAGTTATCAACGTGAGGCTCGCCGTCAAATTGCTTGGGGAATTGAAACTGGACGTATCACTTCTCGTGAGTCGAAACGCTTATTGCGTGAGGTAGAGTCTATCGAATATAAAGAAAATCGCTATAAACGTGATGGTGTGCTTGACCCACGTGAACGCCGTGATTTGATAGAAGATTTGACAGTCTTGAACCGTTGGATAAATCGAGAAAAACGTGATGGCGACCGTGTAACTTACGAAGACTTCAGCCGAGGTAATCGTGACCGTTATGACGACCGATATAATAGACGTTATTGATTATTCCACGGTCGATAGACGACAGTCAACATAAAAAAAGGTCTTGCGAGTTATGCTCATAAGACCTTTTTGTTTATGCAAATTGATGATTACAGCGTGTATTTTTGTAAGAATCCTGAAAGGATGATATGATTATAGAATTTAAACATAAGCATTACATCAGAATCCCGAAGGGATGATATATCACTCCCGCATCGACGATTTGGAGTTTTTATAATTACACTATTGTTTTATTTCTAAGAAAGAAATAAGTTAGATTCATTGCCGTCTGGGCGACCCCGTCTGCTTTAGCTGACGGATGAAGCACAGAAACAAAACAAATTTGACTTTAGTCTAAATAAATGGTTTGACTAAAGTCAAATTTTATTTTTAATTGAGTATCCGTCAGTTGAAACTGACGGCAATGAAAGAGAATACAAAAATTTAAAAAAACTTTACCAATCAGAATTGACAGTTGAATTTTTTCATCAAACCTCCTCAGTCTGCAACTGCTTTTCGTAAAGTTCACGATATGCTCCGCCTTTTTCGTAGAGTTCGTCGTGCGTGCCTTGTTCTACAACTTCGCCATTGTCTAAAACCAAGATTTTGTCTGCCAGCTTTGCCGACGAAACTCGGTGAGAAATAATCACCGAAGTACGGTTTTGCATGATTCTTTGGAGGTTGTTCAAGATGATATTTTCGGTGTTGGTGTCAACTGCTGAAAGGCAATCGTCGAGAATCAAAATCTTTGGTTCACGGGCAATCGCACGAGTAATGGAAAGTCTTTGTTTTTGTCCACCCGAGAGCGTGATGCCTCTTTCTCCGAGTTTTGTATCAAATTTTTCTGGAAAATCCATGATATTTTGATATAAGTCGGCATCTTTTGTAGCTTGAATTACTTGTTCATCGGTGATATTTGGCGAGCCAAATTTGGCGTTGTTCATAATGGTATCCGAAAATAAAAATACTTCTTGCGGTACATATCCCATTTGACTACGTAAATACTGCACGTTGTATTCTTTTATCGAAATGCCATCGAAAAGAATTTCTCCGCTCGTGGTGTCGTACATTCGTACAATCAGGTTGGCAATTGTACTTTTTCCAGAACCCGTCGTGCCGAGAATAGCTACTGATTCGCCCGATTTTATCTCAAGATTAAAGTTTTTAAGTGCTTGAATGCCCGAATCAGGATAAACAAAATCAATGTTTCGGAAACTGATATTGCCTTCGATTGGGGTAGTAAGATTTTTAGTAGAAACAATTTCGGATTTTACTTGCAAAAACTCATTGATACGTTTCTGTGAAGCGGCCGCACGCTGAATTTGGCTCGATGTCCAACCCAAAGCAATGAGCGGCCAAGTAAGCATGAATACGTACATAATAAACTCCGTTACGTTTCCGGGAGTTAATCTTCCTGCAATGATTTCTTGTCCACCCACATACACGCACAAGACCGTACTTAAACCAATCAATAAAGCAGTTGTTGGCGAAAAAAGTGCATCGACACGAGTCAGTGCCAATGATTTTGATTTATAAACATCGCTTTCGGCAGTAAATCGTTTGGCTGAATCGTCTTCACGAGCAAATGCTTTTAAAACTCTGATTCCAGAAAATGCTTCCTGCACAAACGTTGAAAGTTTAGAAAGGCTTTTCTGAATTTCTTCCGAACGCTTATTCATAGTGCTACTGACCATAAAAATACTGGCCGAAAGCACTGGCATTGGTAGCAAAACCCACCATGTAAGACGAGTATTGACCGAAAACATGTAGCTCAGAACCAATACAACCAACACAAACATATTCATCAAATACATGAGTGATGGCCCGACGTACATCCTCACTTTACTCACATCTTCCGAGATACGTGCCATCAAATCACCAGTATTGTTTTGGCGATAAAAACTCAATGGAAGGCTTTGATAATGGGCGTAAATTTCATTTTTCAAATCAAACTCAATGTGACGAGACATCACGATGATGGTCTGACGAACGGCAAATAGAAATATACCTTTCGAGATCGCCATCGCCAAAATCAATAAACCATAAATACCGATGCTGGTCGTGAAGACATCGTACATTGATTTTTGGGTCTGAGAATTATTGTAGAGAAAATAAATATCAATCGTTTCCTTCACCAAATCGAGTGCATGACGCACAATTTGGGCAGGAATGATACCAAAAAGATTGGAAACGATGGTAAAAATGATACCAAGAATCAAGTACCATTTGTATTTCAGAAAGTATTTGTTGAGGTAAGCGAGATGTTTCAAGAGTTCTGAATTATGAGTGCTGAGTTCTGAGTTGATTGACTCATAATTTTTAACAACGATTTTTTGAAAATTGTTGCATCATTACTCATGAAATCTCGCTTTACCATTTATTAATTTCGTTAATTATCTGGAATGATAATGATTTTTGGTCGGTTTTGATACCCATTTGCTGGCAACGATGGCGATATAGCATTAAATGGTGCCACTGCTCTCGAAAAATTTCGGATTAAATCAGATAAATTAACATACATTGTTTGTCCTTCAGTAAGTTGTTCGGTATGATTTTCAACCCAACTTTTAAACTCTCCCAAGGCGTCTAAAGAATTATTATAATACGGAGAAGATTTATCCGCTACAAAAATGAGAGATTTTGCACGATTTAAGTAAGCCATCTTCGAATATTCGAGCATCTTTTGTTTTACAACACTAGGGTTTGTAAAGCCACCAATATTTACAACATCGGCTTCATTGATTTCTGATTGAATTTCACCTGTAAAGTTAGAGCGTACAAGATCCGCATCCCAGACTTTTGCTCCCGCAAAAGTGCTTGTATGAAAGGCTGTTTTCAGTACCTCGGCATACGAATTAATATCCGGGATGTTGAAGGTTTTTCGTGCAGCACTTAGATGGTCGGTATTTGAGCCGGCCTCAAAGCAAAACTTAATATTCTGATTAGAAGATTTGATAATGTTTTTACAATCAAGTAAAAACGATTTCATTTGTTTATAATTGAATTTATACCAGTCTTCGAACAAAAGCGTGTTATACATTTCAGCCAGACGATCATGGGTCATGTTATCCAGAATCGATACATTCACTTTTGGCGGTTGAATTTGGCTAATATTATTGTAGTTGGTGCCATAGGCTGCATTGAAACCTGCAAGGCCTTGATATCGCTCTGTTGTGAGCCAAGTTCTAAATTGATTGATATTGGCCGGAGTGTAATCATATTCACAAGGTTTCGGACTCATGAAATTATAGCCATTCCACGCATTTTCATAATTATTGCCCGTTTCAAATTGTGCAGATGTCACCACCGAAACCCAATAAAGTTTTTGTCCCAAAATAGGAGCGTAGCGATCTATCACTTTCTGAACAAAGCCTTTCATTTTTTCTTTGGCACTGATTGATGCAAAAGAGCCATGTCCTGAACCATAGCCTACGCGTGCAGGATTTCCGAATTGGTCTTGAATTATCTCTCCTCCAAATAAATCAAACAATGCATTTTGAAAGTTCGAGTATGGTTGTGAATTAGGGCGTGACTCATCTCTCTCTTGGAAATAATAACGTGAGTCGTCATAATCAACCGCAATTCTGAAGACAACATGATCATAGATATTATTAGCGTGAGCAATCACTCGATCGAATAATGCCCAATATTGATTAAGTATTGTTGGGTTTGTTTCATTGAACTGAGAAAGTGATTTGAATACTTGCTCCAGCCTTAGTGTCATTTCAAATAGTTTTGCACCCTTGTTGGCAAACTCTGTCATTTCTACAATCGTTTGATCAACATTGCCATTATGAATAAAAAGTTTTTGATAACCCAATTTGAACTCTTGCTCTGGCGATGCTGGTGATGCATGACAGCCTCCAATTTCGGCTTTAAAAGTTACGGAATCGGCTGCATAGAAACCTGGATTAAGGATAATTGATTTTCCTGAACGATAAGTAACTTTAGCTTTATCTGATATTTGATTATCCGCTATAATTTCTCCTGATGATTTACTGGTTTCTTTTATAACCGTACCACTGTCGATATTATCAATTTGGTTTTTGAGCACAATTGAATTCAGGCAGTATATAATATTTGCTAAGCCAGAAATTGTTGCATTTCCACAGGCATTCGTAATTGAATTAATTTTGTAAGATGTATTTTGTGTTGGATAAACCGGAATCAATTGCGTTGGCTTACTAGAAGTAAACGGCGGCAAGCCTTCGATGTCTACGGTATAATCTTTTCCCCCCGAAACTGTTAATGACAAATATGCTGGATTTCCAGCTACACTTACAGTTTGGTTGCCACTTAGCACCGCTGTAAGCGGATTATAAATGGTTAATTCTAAGTTTTGACTGACGCCAGTACAGCCATTTTCGACCCAGGATATTGTGTAGGTTCCTGATTGCGAAGGTGCTGGTTGATAATCAATATTAGAGCCAACATATATAGTGTTTTCGTTATATTTTAATATCCCTTGCGGCCCTCCCCAACCTTGAATACGAAACGTAGGTAAGGAGGTAGAACAAATTTTTTGCTCTACTCTAAATCCTAATTGATTACTGAGAATAACAGGTTTGGGAAGTGAATTTATGACAAGTGTATCATCGATTCGATAAGTACTAACATATTTATTGTCTTTGGTTACGATCCTTACTAAATATGAGTTTTCGGCTAAGGCATCCGTTGTTAAAAAAGAAACTGGGCTATTCATTCCTTCGGCAATTTCTATTACTTTACCCTTATTGGTTCCTTGTACGCCAATTAACTGCACTTTGAATTGTGTATTTAATGGGAATTTCCCAAAGGTATTAAACCTAATCTCGGTACTTTCGCCCACGCAAGCGTGTTTTGAAACACTATCTGTTGTGATACTTTGTGGATTTGATATTTTTGAAATATACGCCCTCTGACGATCGCCCAAACTATCAGCTAGGCTACTATAATTTGTTTTTACACGCAATTGTCCGAATGAAACTTTACCAAAATTTTGTCCACTAATAATTACACTTTGATTGCTATCTACCACAAAACCATTAATGCCAATTGAGTTATATATTTTAATATTACTTACTGTTCCGACAAGTTTTCCTGATGGTTTATAAACAGCAATAAATAAATTGCCAGATTTATTTTTTATAGTAGATAGTTCTTTTTGTTGCAGCCGATGGTTACCGATTAAATATTCTTTAGCTGTTGAAGTGTTTTGTAGAAAAGAAGCCAAATAGATATTCTCTTGTTTATCGATAGTTATATTATTTCTACCCTCTCGTAATTGATGGTTATTTTGTTTGACCCACTGCCCAACACCATTAGGGGCAATTTTTAGTAAGGCAGCTGCCCGACTACTATCATAATCATATGAATGATCAGGAAAATTGATACCTGCGAAACTTCCTCCACTTATTGGTTTATAATTTAACCCTAAATAAATATTATTCAGAGAATCGATTGTGATTTGGGGGGCTAGACTCAAATAGTCGTTAATTTGGTCAAGTACTGATTTCTTTGCCCAAACCCAAGTCTTTGAAACAGTATTATATTTTGCAGCAAAGTAGTCACCCTTAGTAAAGTTTAGTGATGTATTACCAAAAAGTATCTGCTGAGCAGAGCCAATTCCGGTAGTGGCACTCGAGCCACTAATAATTATATTGTTTTGGTGATCAATCTCGAAATTAGATAATCCTAATGCTCCGTTTGTTGAGCTTACAGAAATTTTTTCAAAGTTGAGGATACTCAAATTGGATTTATTCAGCTCGGCTATTACTATTCCTGCAGCTTCATTGGTATATTGACTGCCGTTAGTAAACTTGATGATATTGGGTAGACCTTGATTCCAAGTATAAAGTAGCCATAATTTATTATTTCGTGCTTTTATAGAATAATATCCTTGATTGCCTAGTCCATAGGTTGGTTGAGAATCAAAGTTAGTAGGCGAGCTACTACAAGATTTTAACTCGGTTAAGTTTGATAGAGCATCTAAATTTCCGCTTAAATCAAATTTTGCGGCCCAAGCAAATCGGCCTTTATATCGATAATTATATTTGGTTGGGATTGTATTTGGGATAGCATATCTACAAAATCCTATAAGCGAACCTAATGCTAAATCTTCCTCATCGGAAATGATTAGAGATGCTTGATTTCGAGGAGTTGAACTACAGGAATTATAAGCATTAAACTCCGAAATAATAAAAACTTGACCATTATCAATTGATAGGTCACAATATTTATAATCGGAATTTTCTGTTGAAGCATTCCATTTTCTATACCATAATAATTGCCCATCTGAGTTGATTTTTGCAAGAAAGCCAGTCGTTTTGGCGGAACTGTCGCAATAGGCAGCATTTCCCTCAATTGCATGGATGTATGTATTTCCTAAATTAGACTGAGTAGAGAAAAAACCTGCTACAAATAAATTATTATCCTGATCAATTTCGGTGTCAGTAATAGTAGATGGGTACTTAAACGTATCGGTCCAAAATGTATCAGTTAAAGCCCATGACCAGTCAGGTTTACAGTTTGATAAAATAAGCTCTTTTGAGGTAGTTACTGAACACCCATTATTTGATGCTTCAACTGTATAAATGCCAGCATCTTGAATTCTGGCTTTATTCAATTTGAGGGTGTCGTTGGTGCCAATGCCAAGCCCTGACCAATGGAAAGTTGCACTGTCCATCTCTAAATCATTGACAGTAATCATTACGCTATCGCCCAAACAAGCATTGCTAGGGCTTATCTCGATATTTGGTTGAGGATTTACACGTATTGAAAAAGCAGAGGTACTATTGCTTATTTTACTTGAATCAATGTCAATGGTATAGTCTGATTTTTTAACTTTATTAGGAAAGTAATTGAGTGCCGATATATTTTGGATTAAAATAAGCCGAAGCCGATATTTACTTCCTTCAGTAATGTTTTTGGGGATAAGAATATTAGTGGTGGTATCATTAGCAAAAACTGCGTCCAGAAAATAAGGATTCGTAAAACTGCCACTCGAGTCTGAGAGTTGGATGCTCAATGAATCAGAACTCGAGAAAACGCTGTTAGTTACTTTCCAATTGATCGATATACTTGCAGGAGTACAGATCAGATTTGAACTCAAGTTTTTAAGAATAATTCTTGGTGGAAGTATAATCTGACAAGAATCGATAACTGACAAATTTATGCCATTATTATTACTTGTCACAACAGGATTACTGCTCACCACCCTTAGTCTATATTTAGTGCCTAAGTAAGTAGTGTCATTTAACTTAAATGATACATTTTGGGCTGCTGCATTAGTAAACCGTGTAAGTTCAGAGGGCTGCATAAAACTTCCAGAGGAATCTGAAAGTTGAACCGAGAAATAGTTACCCGGATTAAAATTTCCAGTAATTGAAAACGCAAGCTGCTCTGTCTTATTTTTACAGATGGAGTTTCCTTCAAATGAAATTAATATGGATTGAGAGCGGGCAACTTGTGATACTAAAAGGAGCAAAGCTAAAAATTTACCCATAGATTTAATTCATTTTTTTACGATTAAAAGTAGTATGAAAAATGTTAAATGCTATTTGGAATTTATCTAACGGCGATGAATGTTGATAAAAAATTTTAAGTGTTTGTAGAGTTTAAAAAAAAATTTAAATAATTCAAGAAGGTAGTCCCATAATCATAAAATAATCAGGTTAAACACATTCAAATTTCACAATGGGGTATCGTCCAAAGATATTGGTAGCAAAAAAGTATAATTGATTATTTGAGGTGCATCGCACCGAAATATTGCGGGGCATCTTGAATGAAGATGATTTTACTATTTTATAAATATATTACGCTGTTTTACGACTAAAACTTTTAATTACACTGTAAACTAAGTTAGTATAAGTTTTGCTTTAGTTCCCTCCCCATCGGGGAGGACGGTCGGCCGCTGCCGTTAGGGAGGGGGTAAAATAAACTGATTATCAATTACTTATAAATCCCACCCTTTCTTTCCCTCCCCGATGGGGAGGGAGGGACATGAAAAAAATGTTGTACTTACTTAGATTACATTGTATTAATGCGTTTTATCTGTAAAATAGTAAACAAGTATTGTCTAGATTTAATGTTTTATAAACTGCTAAAATGATCAATTTCAATAATAATTTGGGGTACCCAAACTATTAAATGGAAGGTTTTGTTGGGCTCTAAATTATAGAGAAATTAAGGGGCGTACCAGCCACCGTGCTTGAATCGGTAGCTGAGCATAGCCGAAGCTATTTCTTCTTATAAGGTCCAAAAGTACCTATGGTCATTTTTTGTTGTGGTTTGCTCGAATACCATACTAATTCTGATAAATAGCAAATCACTTCGGGGTCGGGGTTGAGTAATTTTAGTGTTACTTTATGAGAGGCATCGCTTAGTTGATATTTCCAGCAAATTTCGTGGCGACGAGTAGTGAATTTTATAGGAAGTTTGGCTGTTTCGTGCAATTTTCCATCAACATAGACTTCAATTTGAGCAAATTTTTCACTTTTAGAGTCCCACGAACTACCTTCTTTTGGTTTCGCTTCACCTTTCACTACAAAGCCATTTCCTTCAAAATCTAATTCGATTTCATTCTCTAAATTTTTACCAATCCATTTTTTATCGAGCGGGTAATGTCCTTTGAAACTTTCCTCAAATCTGACGGCGATTGGTAGTTGGCTTTTAATCGAAATCATATCGCCCGAAACTTTACCTCCATTGCGTTCGATGTTTTGTATAGCGTGTTTTGTGCCAATTTCGTAAACATCATTGAGAGAAGTGGAAGTATATTTAAAATCCATGTCTTCGATTGCCTTTAAACCCAATTTCCAGTATTCGGGAATAGCTTTATAGCCCAGCATCGCCCCCAAAATACCACCTGCTGAAGATGGATTACAGTCAGCATCTTGTCCACAACGAGTGGTGATTTCCATTGTTTGGGTAAAATCTCCTTTGCCGTAGAGTAAGCCCAACACAACATAAGCTGAGTTGATGGTCGCATCAATATTGAAAGGTGCAAAAACACCATCTGGACAGCCAATATCGTTTGTCCATTTTTGTTGAAGCTCAAACCAAGTTTTTTTCCAATTGTCAGGGTACATTTTATGCCATTTTATCACATCGGTAATACATTTATAATACTGTGATTCCTTCGGAATTGTCTTTAAAGCTTCGTTTACCACATAATTGATGTCATTTGAAGTCAAAGCCAACGAATACATCGCTCCGATATAAACACCACCGTACCAGCCATCACCGTAGTTCATGATATGACCAATTTTATCAGAAATTTTTGAGGCGGTATTAGGCATTCCGGGCGACATTAGTCCAGCAAAATCTGCTTCTATCTGATAGTCAATGCAATCGGCGTGCGGATTATTGAGCCAATGCCCCGAAGCAGGTGGCATAATGCCTTGCAAAATATTATAGCGAGCCGCTTGGTTGGCGTGCCAAAGCATATAACCCGCATTGGCATAAGATTTAGCATGAGATTCTACGGGAGCATCGAGACCTTCACGCTCGAAAACTTCTACAAATGTCAAATCCATATAAAGGTCGTCGTAAACGCCTGGGTTATTAGTCATTGTTTTTTGTAGTAAGCCATCATACCAAGGAATTTTTTGGTAGTCGTTAATCATTGTTCCGTTGAACTTGAATTCAACTGGAGCTCCGAAAGTAACACCGATGGTTTGGCCTGCCCAGCCCCCCATTATTTTGTCTTTGAGCTTTTCTTTGCTCATGGTAATCATTTTTTGAGCGTAAGTAAGTGTAGATAATAGGCAGAAAATAATGGGTAAAATTTTGTTTTTCATGTTAGGGTTGAGTTTTGTAATTCAGTTTTTTACTTCATTGCCGTCTGGGCGACCCCGTCAGTTTCAACTGACGGATGAGAAGGATATAAATCAATATAGACTGTAGTCTAAATCTATTTTAGGACAAGACAGAACGCCTCTGCGAAGAAATACCCTCCGCAGAGGTGGATTTTAGTTTTTTAAATTTTCATGTGGAAAATAAATACATTTTTCTCGGTCAACGCTCCCGTAATATATGTGCCTTTGATAAACTAAATTTATTGTTTTATTCTCATAGATACAAGATATTGCTGGCTTCCAAATAGGCATACAATAGAGTGCACATTTAATTTCATTCGTTACAATCGAAGGTTGCCCATTTTCCTCTACTTTTATTTTTGATAAAGTCCCATCTTTTTCCACAACAAAACTAAACAAAACTGAGCCTTCTAATTTATTCGCTTTATAAGCAGGACACATATATTTCTTCATATAAAATGCCATTTTCTTATCACCTCCAGGAAAAGATGGAGGTGAGCCTTGTTCACAAACACCTAAATAAACTGTAGTGTCGGCAGTGACAGATACTTTTTCATAAGTCTGTGAAAACACTTTTGAATTTATCATGAAGATAAAAAATAATGTGAGGCATTTTACCATGTTTTTGTGTAAATCTATTTCAAGAAAAGACTCTCGTAAAGTTTGTTACAAAATATTACTGTCCTTTTGCTCCTTTCAGCACAATATCATTATCACCAGCCCATTGAGCCATATCTTGTTTACTGATTGCGGCGGCCATCATATCGGGGAAAATATCGGGCGTACAAGCAAAAACAGGAACGCCTAAATTGGCCAAAAACTTGGCATTTCCCTGCTCAAAAGAAGGAGTGCCTCTGTCGTCTAATGCTAATAAGACAATAAATTGAACCCCATCTGCAATGAGTTCTTGCATTCGCAATCGCATTTGTTTTTCTGGTTCACCACCACCCTCATATAAATCTGAAATTAAGACTAAAATAGTTTCATCAGGTTTGGTGATGATACTTTGGCAATACTTTAAAGCCTTATTTGTGTCATTTCCTCCACCTAATTGTACGCCAAATAATAAGTCAATAGGGTCTTTGAGGTCTTCGGTTAAATCTACTACTTCGGTATCATACGCTACTAACTGAGTCTTGATATTGGGAATGGAAGCCATCACTGCCCCAAATATACCTGTATAAACGACAGAGCTTCCCATCGAACCACTTTGGTCGAGACATAGAACTACATCTTTTAATGAACGTTTACTTTTACGCCCATAACCTATACGTTCTTCAGGTATAATGGTCTTGTAATCTGGGAGATAATGCTTTAGGTTTTTACGAATAGTCGTATTCCAATCAATTTCATTATATCTTGGTCGTTTGTTACGAGTACTTCTGTTAATTGCTCCCGAAATCGCCTGAACGGTTTTCTGCTCTAATTTCTGCAAAAGCTCTTCAACAACCTTTTCCACTACTCTACGAGCAGTATCTTTAGTTTTGGAAGGAATCAGTTTCCCTAATTCCATAAGGTGTGCGAGTAATTGCACGTTTGGAGTTGCTTGTTCAAGAATCTCTGGTTCGAGCATCAGCTTTTTTTGAAGTTCAGGTTGTCGTAAAGCGTCATTTTGCATGACTTGAACAACCGATTTTGGAAAATAGCTGTTAATGTCTCCCAACCAGCGGGCAATATTGGGTTGAGAACCTCCTCGTCCTACTTTTGTATTGTCTTTTTCTTCGTAATCAAATTTTTGTTTGCGTTCAAACTCGTATAATGCCGAAAGTGCGGCATCCATTTGACATTCAGTACCATTTAGAGAGCAGCCTGTTCCATCGGCTTTATCACCGCCCAAAATTAATCGCCATCGTTTGAGAGTTTCTGTGTTCATGAGTAAAAAGTGGTGTAAATTCCTGCCAAAATGATTGGAGAGAAAATTAGAAAATGATACAAGAAAACATTCGAGAAATAGTATTTAATGCGAACTTTCCATTTTTCGCTTTCTGAAACCGAATATTTGCTCGGATTTTTTGTCTTAAAGAGCAGATAATCAATGCTATCGTGGTTTTCGTACACATCTAAAATATCAGAATATTTTTGAGCCAATTGCATAAAATTATGTTCGCTATCTGTAGCCTTTGCTAAAGTCAGATTGCTCAATTCGAGATGCAATTTGGCGAGCTGTCGGCCACATTCGTGCTGCTTGAGTGCCTTTAAATTATACTCAGCCGAAGATTCTATTTGCCCGAAAACTAAGATTAGAATAGATAAAACGGTAGTTACGAACGAAATCAAATCGGCCGAAAGTAAATGTTTGGTGGTATTGAAAAGTGGAATCAGGTTGACAATAACCACATAAGCCGTAAGGTAACTTAGCGACTGATTTGAAAGCCGATGCTTGAGCAAAAGGCGTTCGTGGGCAATAAATTTAGTGCCTTTGGTTGACCAAATCTTGAAATCTAAATCTTCGGCAAATGTTTTTTGGGCTGCTTTCACTGATTATTTACTTCGTTTTGTTTCTTCAAATCATTCTCTTTAAAATACTGCATATCGGCCATTACTTCTGAATAAATGATGGCTGGTACTTCGCCAAAAGGCATCAAGCGAACATCGTTTTCATGGCTCGGTTCGTCATAAATATAGCTACCAAACTGAACAGCTTTTTTGCGTACAAACATCAATTCGTTGAGTTCAGCATTTCCATCGTAATAGCCCACACAAAGTTCGCCTTGTTGAGTGATAATTGCGGTGAAACCTAAATCAGAAAAATCTTTGAAATAGCTTGAAATCCATCCTCCATCAACTACCGAACCTCTGTTCCAACCAATTTTTTCCATTTTGCTGATAAAACCATAACCACCATACTGCACCCCTTGAAATTCTCTGCTGATTTTCAAGTTTTTATCTTTTTCATTAAGCGAAATGACTGGTCGTGTTAGTTGAGGGAAAATGGGTTGAATGTCATCGTCGTAGAGATTTTCAGTCCAAAAAGTGATTTGTTCGGCTGTGAGTGAAATTGGGTGAACCATACCGATTTGAGCATCTTCGGGCAATTCAATTTCATCTCCTTCAAGATTGATGAGTGTTTGGTCTTCTTGGCATCTGAAAGTATCAATGAGCTTATTATCAGTATCATAAACTCCCCAAATCAGTCTGACTGCATAAGCAAACATTACAGGATTCCCCATAAAAAAGGCTTGCCATTTTTCGGTATTCCATTTACGCTGTATAACCAGATACTGTTCTAAACGACTTGATTGAGATTTTACTATATCTTTAATCTCTTTGCCAATTTCCTTAAATTCTTCTTTTAGTTCATTGGTTGTCGCTTTGGGCAATGATTTTAGCACTTTATTATCTTCGTTGAGGTAAGCCAACTTAAAATCATTGTCGATAAATGCACGATAAGTATCACCATTTACTTCAAATTCTTTGAAAAGTCCATCAAAACCGAAATCTGGAATGATAGAATCGGCCAGTTCGTAAGGCGAAATGTTTAAATCTTCGGCCACAATTACAAAGGCTTCGTTGGCGGCAGCTCCGATGTTTTTGTTTTTATTCTTGTATTTTCTTGAGAAAAACTCAACTGCTCTGAGTGCTTTTGTCGAGCCATTGAGTGCGAGTGCCTTTACTGCATATTCTGCCATTTTTCCTCGACCTGCATCGGCCCATTGCGTAACTTTGCTTTTGATACTATTACATTCTTCATCTTGGCCTAAAATCGCACCTAAACCTAAACAATATTTTTGTTTGGCATCAGCACCATTTGTGAAATACGTTTTGAGCAAAGCCGAAGCAAAATCATGACTTGTAGTTTTATCAATCAATGCCAGCATAGGCTTTGCTTCCGAGTCGATTCTGATGTCTTTCGTTCGGCTTTGGCGATAAAATAAATATCTGATTTCGTTGGCAGTAAAGGCCTTACCTGATAGCCAATTGAGGCTTGGTAAATGACTTTCATCGAGCCATTTTTCAATTGGAGAATCTAATTTCCCTCTTTTCTGAGCTTTTTCAATGCGTTCTTTGAGTTCTTCTTCAGTTTTCGGAACAGGCAAAATACCCGATAAACTTTCTAAGATTACATCACGGGCATCATCATTTTTTTCATTGTCGAGAGCTTCGAGCAAAATTCGTTGCGATTCGTCAGTTTTGATTAATGATAAAATTAAAGCTCCTATTTGGCGGACTTCACCTTTTTTATCGTTTAATAATTTGCTTGCTTCTGGAATGATTCTTTCTCCAAGTTTTGAAAGCGTAATGGCCGCCATTTCTCGGATTTTCTTAGATTTGTGTTGAAGAAAAGACCAGATTTCACGCTCATATTTACTTTGATTTGTGATAATTAGTAAATTAAAATACCCTTTTAATGAATCACTATCTTCAAATGCACTTGAATATGAATTTAAATTTTTGTCCAAATTTTCTAATAAAAATGCTCCTAATCCTGTAAGAGAATTATCTTTATTAAGAAATGAAACCCCATTATTTGCAATGTTAAAAACGAAAAATACATGAGGGATTTGGAATTCTTTTGATTTTTGTTCAAACTTCTTTATTGTTTCGATAGAATTATCTACTCTTATCTGTCTTTTAACCCATTTCATAAAAAACGAGTAACACCCAGATGTATAAATTTCTGGTTTTTGTGGCATTCCCCAAATATTTTTTTGGAATGCAAGTTTCATTATCTTATCATCAAACTCACTCCATAAATCTACATGATTTAACAACCCAATCAAATCTTCTAAGTACCAAGAACTTAAATTTTGAGTATTTGGCAAAGTTTCAGTTTCTCCAGATAAATATTTAAAAATTTCATCAAAAGTTTTTGGAGCGTAATGATAATAATAACTATTTTTTGTTGAGTTTGTATACTGTTTGAGTTTATCTGAGTTTTTTGTCATAATTTAATGATTTTTTGAATAAAGTCATTAGAAAAAAACTGCCCAAAGGGCTTAAACATGAATAGCTTCCTATAAAATAGGAAGTAACTCAATCCACGAAAACAACAACCCTGTATGGGTTGAACATCATCATGTTTCTCTTGTTTAACCCTTTCAGGGTTAGGCCTCTCTCACATTTTTCTCCCCAGAATTTCATTCTGGGCTACTTATGCTTAACACCTTCGGTGTTTTGGTTTCATAAAAATTAAAATTTATTCTCTTTTTTATTTTATCCCCAACAAAAGTTCAATCATTGCCAGTGGTTTTTTAGCTCTTTCGGTATTAAATGTTTCGCTTTGAGTTTCTTCCAAAACAATCGTTTTTTCGAGATTTGCTCCCGCTTTCGCTTTTTCCCCTAATTGTCGCCTTTCCGATGGGTCGAACTTCGAAAATGTGCGTCGGAGAATGGGTAGTAGTTCTATAAAATATTCATTGGGTAATTCAAAAACCCATTTGTAGAGCAAATTCCAAAGAATATTATCGTAGAGCAAAATCATTCCGCTGCCTTTCAGAAAACCTTCTAACCAACCTGCCGAGAAAATAGGTTCGTTTCCAGCCGAAAGTGCTAAGCCAAATCTGCGAGCAGTTTCTACTTCATCAATAGCTTTTGCATCGAATAATAATCGACAAGTACAACCCAAAATGATAGGATTAATGCCTTGTTTTTCGAGTAGAATATGCAAAGTTTTGAGCCAAGTTTCGGTTAAATCTTGGTTTTCTAAAAGCCTTGTTGCTTCGTTTACTTGCTTGATATATTCAAAAACTTTGCGAGAATTTTCATCATCTAAACCATAACAAGCATTCGGTAGTCCGATGCAAATACGAGTCAGCAAGCCCTCAACCAATTGATTGATGGCACTTAAATCGGTCTTTCTGACGTTTCCGTATCTGCTAACTTCTACCAAAGGCGAAAGAGCTGTCATCAATTCCAGAATATCGGCCGAAACCGTAGCTACCTCGTTGATTTTGACCAAAAGATGCTCAATTGCTCCAAATAATTCGGCAGGAATGGCCTTCTGAATCATCTCGGCTAAATCTTTGATGGCATTTGATTTTTGACTTTTATCTACCAAAAACTTCGTGCAGGCATCTTCGATACTATTTCCCCAAATGCCCTTTTCAATCAAACTAATAAACATTTCTGGCTCCCATTTGAGCGTCCATGCTTCTTTGAAAGTGCCTTTGCTACGGGCATACATTCGCTGACCCCAGTTGATTTCTAAAATTTCGAGGCGATAAATAAATTTGCTTCGATTGAGGTCTAATTCTTTGCGGAGGTCTAATTCATATTCTTTTTTCTCGGCCGTAATCGGCAAGCGATATTTCTTGGCCAAAGTCTCAAAGTCATCTTGCAGCGGAAGTTTTGGTAACTCGGAAGGAACTTTACCGATTCGATTGGCAACAATCAGCTCTTTTTTGACCAATTCGAGCAGAATGCCATCGCCCATACACATCACGGTTTGGGTAGCTTCATTGAGTTCAACTAACCCGACCTTCGATAATGAGCGTAAACTCGCCAATGTTTCGGCCAAACGAAGGGCTTCTATAATGTGAGCCGTTGAAGTATCCATCTTGTTTTTGCGAAACAAGCGAGCCACTTTTGTAAGCCAACGAGAGCCATCGTCTTTTTCGCCGTGTTTCCAAAGATGCTCGTACCAACCTGGCGAAGTAATGCCCGCACCATAGCCACTAAACATCGAAAGACGGTCGTTAGTCCACGGAATCCATGTGGTGCTTACCTTATTTTTAGTCTTGGGTAAAGATTTTAAAATCTTGGTATCTTGCTTGGCTGTGCCATCAATATCGAGTAGAGCGGGGGCGTGCCATGCTCCACAAACAACCACGATATTGGCATACATTTCGTTCTGAGCTTTACGAATAAGCTCACGCATATACGCCTCACGGGCAATGTTTTCTTCTTCTAACGATGATTTTATTTGAGCGTTTCTAAGCTCGGTCATCATCAATAAAACCGCCTCAAAATGCTCTTTGGCGTTGGTTTTAGTATATTTTTGTTCAAATTGATGTTCCCACCAAAGTTCAGAATCATCATACCCTGCCAAATCTGAGAAATGAGAAATAGGGTCTTTGTAAATGGTAGGAGGAAATGGAAAATCTTCCACCTTTTCATCAATATTTTCGTTTTCTGTTACTGATTTTAGTGACTCATCTTTCAGATTTGAACTTATTTGAAAACTAATAGCCAAAGGCAAATCTATCATTCTGACTGGAATTTGCTTGGTGTTGGCGTATAAAATGGCTTGCCACTCTGGCGAAAACTCGGCAAATGGATAGAAAGTTGCTTGTTTTGGGTCGTCGATGTTATAGCCCAAAACAGCTGCTGGGGTTTTAAGCGGAGTGCCGCCCAACTGTTTATTTCCAACCCAGTGTGTGATTTGGTCGAGTTCGGGAGCACCTTCTACCAAAACTATGTCTGGCTGAATTTGCTCCAGCATTTCAAGCACATTTTTGGCCGAACCTACTCCGTGGTGTCTTATTCCGAGAATTGTGATGGGCATTTTTT
>NZ_JBMLRC010000459.1:0-6591 GCF_049241225.1 Emticicia sp. | reverse complement strand
GCAAATGCTTCGTTTAGTTCAATAATATCAATATCATCTTGTTTCAAACCTGCTTGTTTCAAAGCAATCGGAATCGCTGCCACTGGTCCAATACCCATGATGCGTGGTTCTACACCCGCCGAAGCATAAGCCATCATGCGAGCGATTGGTTTTAAACCCAATTCGTTCACCATTCTTTCTGACATCACAATCACGAAAGCTGCACCATCAGAAGTTTGAGAAGAGTTACCAGCCGTTACACTTCCACCCATCGAGAAAACTGGACGAAGTTTTGCTAAGGCTTCAACACTGGTATCGGCACGTGGGCCTTCGTCTTTGGTTACTGTATATTCTTTGTTTTTCTTCTTGCCAGTGGCTTCGTCGAAATATGTTTCTTTTACCGTAATTGGCACAATTTCAGCATCGAATTTGCCAGCCGCTTGAGCAGCCAATGCTTTTTGGTGCGAATTGTAAGAGAAAACATCTTGCTCTTCACGACCGATGTTGAATTGTTGTGCCACTTGTTCGGCCGTAAGTCCCATTCCGATGTAATAGTCTGGATGGTGCGAAGCTAATCCATAATTCAATGCCATTTTCCAACCAGTTGTTGGCACCATCGACATTGACTCTGTTCCACCTGCCACGATACAATCGGCCATTCCTGCACTAATTTTTGCAGCAGCCATTGCGATTGTCTCGACGCCCGAACCACAATAACGGTTTACGGTTACGCCCGCTACGCTCTTGCCCAACGACAAAAGCGAAATATAACGAGCCATTTGCATACCTTGCTCGGCCTCAGGAACGGCATTTCCTACGATGAGGTCATCAACACGAGCAGGGTCGAGGTTTGGCACTTGTGCCATGAGGTGCTTGATTACATCAGCCGCCAAATCGTCGGGGCGAGTAAAGCGAAAAACTCCTTTGGGTGCTTTGCCGACTGCACTGCGGTAGCCAGCTACTATATATGCGTTCATGTTTTCTTTTTATTTTTTTACCACGGAGGCACGGATTTTAAGATTTTCACGGAGAAAATTTATAGAACCTGTTCTTCCGATTTTTAGATTATTCTTTTGGCAATTTTGAAAATTCATCTGTTACTAATGCTACCAATTGTTCTCTTATATTTTCACAATGAAAATTAATTAGAAGTCCTTTTGGTTTGCTACTTAATTTCAAGTAAGATAACAATTGAGCTTTATACAAAGGAATCATTGTCTCAACTGCTTTTAATTCTAAAATCACTAAATCATTTACAATAATATCTAAACGCAACTCTGTTTTTAATGCTCTACCACGATAAAAAAGAGGCACTTTTTGTTGAGCTTGTACAACCAAACCTTTAAATCTCAACTCTTCAATCATACACTCTTCATAAACAGATTCCAAAAGACCAGGCCCAAGTTGTTTATGAACCTCCATTGCACAACCTATAACTTGATAACTAATCTGATTAATATATTTCTGAGTAATCATCTCTGTGCAAATCTTTTAATCTGTGCCTCCGTGGTAAAGAAATTAATTACGAGGTGGCTTTCCTCCATTAAGTAACCCCTGCATTCTCTCCATAGTTTTCTTTTCTCCACAAAGTGATAAGAATGCCTCTCTTTCTAAATCCAATAAATATTGCTCAGTAACCATTTGCGGATAACTCAAATCTCCACCCGAAATTACGTAGGCTAGTTTATCGGCAATTTTTGCATCGTGTTCGGTGATGTATTTACCCATCAACATACCCGTGATACCCGCCTTGAAAAGAGCAATTCCTGCTTTTCCTTGTACCTTAATATCAGTACGTTGTTTTGGCTGAGTATAACCATCTTCAGCCAGTTTGATGGCTTCTTCTTTTGCTTCAGCAATCAAACGACTACGATTCAATACAATTTTATCTCTGTCGTTTTTCAAATAACCCATATCAAAAGCCTCTTGTGCCGAAGTTGAAACTTTCGCTTGGGCAATATTCATAAAGGCATTTTGGAGGATATTTAATTCTGGGTCGCCAGTTTTGTAGGCATCAGAGCAACGAAGTGCCATTTCTTTCGTTCCGCCACCTGCTGGAATCAAACCAACTCCTAATTCAACTAAGCCCATGTAGGTTTCGGCATGAGCCACCACCTTATCGGCATGAAGATTTAACTCACAACCGCCACCCAAAGCCAAGCTATGAGCTGCCGTAACTACTGGAATTGACGAATATCTCGCACGCATCATTGTTTGCTGGAATTGTGCAATCATCATATTGATTTCGTCGTATTCTTGCTCGATGGCAAACATAAACAACATCGCCAAGTTTGCACCCGCTGAAAACGCTTCGTTTGAATCATTTCCAACCACCAAACCTCTGAAATCTTTCTCGGCAATGGCATACGCTTTATTCAAGCCTTCTACTACTTCTGCTCCGAAAGTATTCATTTTTGAGTGGAATTCTACACCTGCAATGCCATCACCCAAATCGAAGATTGTTGAACCTGCGTTTTTCCAAATTACGTTGGTTTGGCGGAGGTTATCCAAAATAATGAACGATTCTGTTCCTGGAATTACTTTGTATGATTTGCTCGGAATATCGTAATATTTACGTTTTCCTGCCTCAACTTTATAGAAAGTCTCATTGCCAGCTTCAAGCATTTCATAAACCCAAGCCGCTGGTTTGAGGTTTAAATCTTCCATGATTTTTATCATCGGACGAACCCCAATGGCATCCCAAGTTTCAAACATACCCATTTGCCAGCCAAAACCTGAGCAAATAGCGGCATCAATTCTATATAATTCGTCCGAAATTTCTGGAATACGGTTGGTAGCGTAACGGAAACCATCGGCAAAAGTTTTGCGGTAAAATTCACCTGCTTTGTCTTTACCAGCCAAAAGAACCGAGAAACGTTTTTTCAAATCGTCGATGCTTTTGGTGCTTTCAAGCGTAGCAAATTTTACTTTTTCTGAAGGTTTATATTCAAAACTCTTCAAATCTAAAGCAAGAATGAGCGTTTTGCCTTTTTCGTCTTTAGTCTTTTTGTAGAAACCTTGACCAGTTTTATCTCCGAGCCATTTGTTTTCCATTAATTTAGCCATTGTTGGCGGCAAAATAAAGGCATCTTTCGATTCGTCGGTTTCTAAAACATTGATTAGGTTATTACAAACATTAACGGTTGTATCTAAACCAACTACATCTGACAAGCGGAAAGTACCCGATTTTGGGCGACCAACCACTGTACTGGTGAGTTTGTCAACTTCTTCAACGGTTAAACCCATTTCTTCGGCCACTCGGATGGTTTGAACCATCGCATAAATTCCCAAACGGTTGGCAATAAATGCAGGTGTATCTTTACATAAAACAGTGGTTTTACCCAAATATAAATCGCCGTAGTGCATCAAGAAATCAACTACCGATTTATCAGTTTTATCAGTTGGAATGATTTCCAACAAACGTAAATAACGTGGCGGATTGAAGAAGTGAGTACCGCAGAAATGTTTCTGGAAATCTTCTGAGCGGCCTTCTGCCATCAAATGAATCGGAATACCCGATGTATTTGAGGTGATAAGTGTACCTGGCTTACGGAATTTCTCAACTTTTTCGTAGATAATTTTCTTGATGTCGAGACGCTCGACAACTACCTCGATAATCCAATCGTAGGCAGCGATTTTTGGCATATCGTCATCAAAATTGCCCAGTTTTACTCGGCTCAGTGATTTCTGACTAAAAATTGGCGAAGGACTTGCCTTTACAGCAGCTTGGAAAAGTTCGCTTACGATACGATTTCGCACGGCTGGATGAGCGGTGTCAAGTCCTTTGGCTTTTTCGGCGTCGTTTGGTTCTTTCGGAACCATGTCGAGGAGTAGCACCTCCACTCCGATATTAGCAAAGTGCAACGCAATACGGCTTCCCATAATGCCCGCACCCAAAACAACTACTTTTTTGATACTACGATTCATGGTTTTGTGTTTGATTTTTTACTCAAAATGTCTTTTTAAGATTTTGCCACGAATGCACGAATAGGAATTTTTTAATTCGTGTATTCGTGGCAAAAACGTCATGTTATTTCTAAATCATCTGACTCTGTAATCTTTTCACAAGCATTGTGATTATTCTTCGATTCAACTCAGTTTCCAGCGAAATATAATCTTTATATTGCTCAACGGAAAGTTTTCCGATTATCATTCCAACAAAATAATTGCGTAATTGTGCGTCTTTTTTGATGGTATTTTCGATGTAATTGGCTTGGTCTTCGGGCGAATATCTTTCAAATACAACTTTATGTTTGACCAAATATTGCTTGAAAACCGCAATCAATAACTCATTTTGTTCTTTCAAAATCGGTCTTAAAAACTCATTCTGAAAATTCTCTTCCGCTGAAATCATATTTTTAGTCGATGGTCAATAGACCATAGTCCATAGCTGTTGTAAAATATTAAATGAAAAAAACAAAACTATCGACCGTCGTCTATGGACTATCGACTCCTCTCATTTCTTCTTCAAAATCCACGCCCAAATCATTTCTGTTATAACCACTTCTTCTTCCGTTTCGTCGGTCACTTTTACCGTAACATTCACTTCGCCTTTGTCGGTATCTCTGATTTGCTTTATTTGCTCATCGGTTAGCGTAGCTATTGCCCGTTGTTGCCCCTGACTTCGTTTGATAAACTTCACCGAAAGGTTTTTCATCAACGGAAGTTTATCATCGGGAATGTTCATGCCGACTACCATTCCAGAAGCCGTTTCGGCCAAAAGTGTGGTTGCAGCGGCATGAATTTGCCCAATGTGGTTTTGTACTTTGTTATGATTTGGAAGTGTTACTGCGACTTCATTACAAGTCATTTTCTCGAAATGTATGCCTGCCGTACCAACAAACTTTACGAATCGACCGATGGCAAAATCTCGCATAAAACCACGCATAAACGTAGGAAATGACTGCAATTTTGCCAAAGTTCGATTGAGATTATTGTTGTACTCCATTGAATAATATTCTTTGAATATAAAGCCTAATATTGTTATGCAAGCATAATTTCAAGGCAAATATACATGAAAGATATTAGTATGCAAGCATACTAATATAAAATTTGTTTTACCAAGATTTTCTATGAAGAAAAACATAATTTAGTGCGAAGGTATTTGTAAGGAAACCAAATTTTATTTGGAGACGTTTTAGGGGAAAATCCTTCTTGTATTGTCATTTACTTGAGTTAATTAAACACAAACTTTATCAAAGCACATTATGAAACTATTACCAATTGAGCGACGCAGCAATCTGAGTCGTGAAGAATTCATCGAAAGTTATTTAAAACCCAAAAAACCTGTCATTTTTACTGATTTGGTGAAGGATTGGCCTGCCCTTGATAAATGGACTTTCGATTGGTTACGCAAAAACTACGGGCATATACAGGTTCCCTTGTTTGATAACCATATTCACGATACCAAAAATTACTTTCAAGCGGCCAAAACTATGCCTTTTGGCGAGTATTTAACACTTATTGAGCAAGGACCTACTGACTTACGTATATTCTTGTTCGATATTTTTAAGATTGTACCAGAACTGGCTAACGATATTCGTTTCCCGACAATCATGGATGGCTTCCTGAAAAGCTATAAATTTATGTTTTTTGGGGGGCAAAATTCGGTCGTGAATCTGCATTATGACATGGACTGCTCGAATGTATTCCTGACGCAGTTTCAGACTCGTAAGCAAGCAATTCTTTTCTCACCCGATAAGAGTGCGAATCTTTACCAACACCCGTTTACGGTGCAATCTCACGTAAATCCACTAAACCCAGACTACGAGCGTTATCCTGCCATGAAAAACTTGGAAGGGTACGAGGCCGTCTTTGGTCATGGCGAAACGCTATTTATTCCGTCGTTATGGTGGCATTATATTAAGTATGTCGATGGTGGATTTAGTTTGGCACTTCGAGCAAATGATTCTATCTTTACAACTGCTCGTGGTGGCTGGAATGTGGTAAGGCATACATTTATTGATAAAGGCATGACCAAACTGGCGGGTGATTCGTGGAAACAATGGAAAGAACGCAAAGCCATTGAAAATGCCAATGAAGTGTTGGTTTAGTCCACGGTCGATAGTCCACAGCATAAAATTTGGACTAACTATTACGTATGCAGAAACAGGATTTAAGAAAAGAATATCTCCAAAAACGAAAAGCCCTCACCGAAATAGAAGTTGAGGGCTTTTCGAGAAAAATACACGACTGGTTTTTTAGAAGTATTCCTGTGCATGCCTACGCCACGATTCATACTTTCTTGCCCATCAGACGCAATAATGAGATAGATACTTGGCTCATTATCAATACACTACAAAAAGACTTTGCCACTGATATTGTCATTCCGAAAAGCCACGAAGATGGCAGCATGAGTCATTACTTACTCACGAAAGATACAGTTTTTGAAGAAAATAAATGGAAAATTCCCGAACCATCTTCAGTTGGCAGTCCTCAGTCTTCAGTCTTCAATATAGATTTAGTTCTGATTCCATTATTATGTTTTGACAAAAAAGGCTATCGAGTTGGCTATGGAAAAGGTTATTACGACCGATTTTTGGCCGAATGCCGTTCTGATGTCATGAAAATCGGTCTTTCGATTTTTGAGCCTGTTGACGAAATCAGCGATGT
>NZ_JBMLRC010000458.1:0-10642 GCF_049241225.1 Emticicia sp. | reverse complement strand
GCTTCAATTGTATTCCACCAACCCTCACTATTCGGAATTGCCACTGGTTGTTTGAAATCGCCCTTTTCATTTAAATAGACCAACACAGGCATCCATTCTCCGACCACAATTAAATCGGGCATTTGGTCTTTGTTGAGGTCTGTCCAAACAGCATCAGTAATCATTCCGATTGGGCCAGTAAACTCAGAAGTTATATCGAACCAAGCACCACCGCCATCATTACGTAGTAAAAAACTTCTTGGCGTAAGCCCATAGCCACCCGGGACGGCTTTACCGCCAATAAATAGGTCAACGTCTCCGTCTTGGTCAAAATCAGATGGTTTGATACAACCTAATTGGCCTGCTATTTGAAAAGGTGAGTTAAGTTGTAATGAAAAAGTGCCTTTTCCATCATTTTCATAATAGATTGCTTTAAAGCCATTTACGCCATCACGGTATTCGTTGCCGCCCAAGCCCACCAAATAATCTAAATCTTTATCGCCATCGGCATCGAATAATGCTCCCGAAATACTTTCTGTTTTTTTCATGGATTCAAAGGCAGCTTGTTGGCTTTCAACAAACTTTTCTCCTAAATTTAAGAAGAGTTTATCAGGCATGTCTTTAGCTCCTTGCATGATAAAATCTTCTTTTCCATCGCCATTTACATCACCTTTGATGAGTTTCGGTCCTTCGGTCGAAAGTACATGCGGCATGAGGCGGTCGGAGTCATAATCAACGTAGTTGTTTTCTACGTGGATAGCATTTGTTAGGATACTTGAACTGTTTTCTGCAAAAGTTGGTAGTGGGTTACGCGTACGGGGTGTATATTTTTGTTTTGCTTTTGAATAATCTAAGGTAATTGTTTGATTTGCTTTTGGATTTAAAATTAATTCGGTCTGTAAATCGGCCCATACAACTCTAATCGAGTCAATTGCTGGGTTTTTGCCTAAACCAAAGACCAAATTAGGTGCTACCGAACTTTCAAAACCTCTTGATGTAAGGTTTTGTGCCATCTGCATCTCTCCTTTTTGGTATAACCAAACACTTGCACCAATTCCAAAGGCGTTGGTGGTGCTTCCTTTAAAATTAAACTTAACGAAGTTATTTTTCTTGTCATCGGCTGCGGTGCTTTGGTAAACAAATGCAGGCATATTTACGTTATTGACAACCAAGTCTAAGTCTCCGTCGTTATCCAAATCGCCATAAGCAGAGCCGTTACTGTAAGATTCTTGGTTGAGGTTGAGTTGTTCGGCTACATTGACGAAAGTCATAGCCGAACCTCCACCTTGATTGAGGTAAGCGTAGTTTTTGCGTTGGTTATGTGGTAAAAATTTTACAAAATCTCGAAAATCGTATTTACCTTTTTGCTCAACAACTTTCTTTATTTGCTCTTTATCGGCAATGAAATCAACAAAGTCAGAGTCTGTTATATCGTGGTAAACGCCATTGCTTACAAAAAGGTCTTTTTTGCCATCGAGATTCATGTCAAAAATCAAGGCTCCCCACGACCAGTCAGTGGCGGCAACTCCTGAAAAATTGGCCGTTTCGTTGAAAGTTCCATCTCCCTGATTGACCTGCAAGCAATTTTGAACGTATTGATAGTAATAGCTATTACGAAATCTGAAATCGAACAGATAATAGTCATCAAATTTTGTGGCAGCTTTCAATCGTTGATTATCGGGCGGAAGCATGTCGGTACTAAAAATATCAAGATGCCCATCGTTGTTTAAATCGGCAATATCCGAACCCATACTCGCCAACGAAGTATAACTCATCGCTTGAGTAAGATTCTCTTTAAAAGTGCCATTTTTCTGATTAATGTATAAATAGTCACGTTCCCAAAAGTCATTTGAGACATAAATGTCAGGGTAAAAATCTCCATTTACATCGCCAACCGAAATTCCAAGTCCAAATCCAATATTTGATGAAAAAATACCTGCTTCTTGGGTTATGTTTACAAACTTTCCGTTGTTGTTTTTATAGAAACGGTCGCCACCTTCGGCGGTTGGGTCAAATATTTCACGACTCGTTATTGAAATCTTTTCGGGGTCTTTGTAGCTATTGTTTAGCACGTAGCAATCTAAATCACCATCTAAATCATAATCGAAAAACGCAGCGTGTGTTGAAAGTCCATTATCGTTCAGGCCAAATTCTTTGGCTCTTTCCGTAAATGTATTGTCTTTATTATTGATAAAAAGTTCGTTTTCTTTATTTTCTTTGGTAGCATCGCCAGAGTAGCACACATAAATATCTAAGTATCCATCGGCGTTTACATCAGCCATCGTCACCCCCGTACACCACGATTTTTTTCCTGCTACGCCTGCTTTTTTGGTAATGTCTTCAAATTGTAGTGGTTCGCCGTTGCGGTTTCCTTTATTGAGATACAGTTTGTTGTCGGTCATGTTGGCCGTAAAATAAACATCGTTGAAACCATCGTTATTTATATCGCCAATTGCCACGCCGCCACCGTTATAATAATTTCGGTAGGAGAGGATATTAAAGTTTTCTTGGTCTTCAACCTTATTTTCAAATGTTATACCTGTTGTTTCACTGCTTAATAATTCAAAAGCCGACACCTCGCTTGTAAGAGGTTGGGGGCTTTTCTTACAAGAAAACAGTGATAATATGCAGTATGCGAGCAATAGTTTGTATTTCATTGGGTAATCAATCTTACTATTTTGATTTTTAAGGTAAAAATAACCCAAAAACCAATCTTTAAAAGCAAACTCGAAATTAAATAAAATTAGGGCGGGAAAAACTCCCACCCCATTTTGGCCTTAATCAATTTTAATCTAATTAATCTACTTTAATTTAAAACCCAGAATTTTGCTTAAGCTTACCACCTGAACGGTCAATTTCAGTTGACGGTAAAGGATATGCTACGTTTTTATCCGATGGTTGGAGAGCAGTGGTTAAAACTGAAACCAATTTGCTCTCTCTTGATAAATAGCTCTTAATTACCGTTGGCAAAGTACCCCATCTTTGAAGATCAAAGATACGGTGTCCTTCTAATGCCAACTCTAATCTTCTTTCAGTACGAACTGCCTCGCGAGCAGCATCTTTATTCGTCCACGCAGCTGTGTATTCGCCAACTTTATATTTAGCCCATGTGATTTCTGGCGAATTGATTGGCACAGCAATCGCTGATTTACCTTGAGCACAGTTTCCTGCACGTTTACGAATTTGATTTACATAAGCACGAGCTTTGTTTAAATCACCAACTTCAACTTCGCATTCTGCTGCCATCAACAATACATCCGAATATCTCAATAATTCAACGTTAAGGTTTGAAAGTTGAGCACCAGCCCACGAACCTGACAATGAAGCATCGTTTTTAGCGTGTGCGTTTTTCTTAGGTGAATACCAGCCTGCATAACCCGAACCACGAATCCAGTCATTTTTTTGTACACCCCAGTCTAGGTAAGGTACATCAGTTCTACCCATTGTCCAGTCGATACGAGGGTCAAGTACATCAGATGCACCAGCTTCGATTCTTTTCAAAGTTGCACCTTCTGTAGAAATTGGTAAACCATTGGCATCTACTTTATATGCCCAAGCAAGGTCATAAGTAGGGTTTTTAAATCCACAACATCCATAAGGGCTTGAACCATGAGGCATGGCTAAACGCTCACCAAAGTTTGAGTTTTGGCCATCGCCATCACCATCGTTTACTGATGTTTGTACTGCGAAAAGAGATTCACTGTTGTTGTCACCTGCAACACTAAAGTTATCATAGAAGCAATCAGCTAAGCTGTATTTTCCGCTGCTAATTACAGTATTGAAAGCTGCTAATGCACCAGTATAATCTTTGTTATAAAGTTTTACTTTACCTAAAAATGCCGTTGCAACAGTTTTATCAACACGACCTTTTGCCGTTTTATTTGCAGGAAGCAAAGCAATGGCTGCATCTAAATCTTTAATGATAAGTGGTAAAACTGGTTGGTCATTTGGTTTTTGGAAATCGGTATCTGTTTCGTAGTAGTACGGAACGTTTTTCCAAACTTTATATGCTTCAAAATGATAATAAGCTCTCAAGAAAGTAGCTTCACCAATTACCTCGTCAGCAAATGTTTTATCACCAGGATTGTTTTTCAAGAATTCTTTTCCTGTGTTGATTGCTGAATTTGCTCTAACTACACCTTCGTAAGTAGCAACCCACTTAGAACGAATCTGAGCATTTGCTGGTGTCCATTGGTACAACTGGAATGTAAGAATATCGTCACCATCACCAGGCTCCGAACCTTTGTGAGCATCATCGGCTGCTACGTTGAAAGTCCAGTTTGAAGGAGCAGTTCCCCACGCATTTTCGTTCCAGTTACCTGTCCAGCCAATTAAGCTTTTGTAAGCTGCAATCAACGTGGCATTTACTCCATTCTTACTCGAAGCAAGTGTAGAGTTAGATAACGCCGCTTGCGGTGGCGTATCAAGAAATGAATCCTTACAAGCAACAACTGCACTTGCTAATGCAGCTACTACAATAGATATTTTTAAAATATTTTTCATTTTTTTCTAAACTTTTTTAATTAAAATTCAAGATTTACTCCAACTGACATGATTTTATTCGACGGATAGTTACCGTTGTCATAACCTGTACGAAGGTCATTTACGTTACCTGCGTTACCAATGTTTGCATTCGACACGGCAGGGTCAGCACCTGAATATTTAGTAATTGTAAATAAGTTTTGGCCTTGTAAATAAACACGAGCAGAAGAGAATTTCAATTTATCTGCAATTGTTTTAGGAATTCTATAACCGATTTGGAGGTTAGCCAAACGAGTGTATGAACCATCTTCAACGTAGAAGGTAGAAGCACTACGGCTTGCGGCATCTAAACCATTGATTTTAGGGTTGTTACCGGTTCCTTCAATTTCCAATATACCTTTCATTACGTTTGAGTTAAAGTTCATGAAGTAAGTTTGGATTTTGGTTGCATTAAAGATTTTATTACCATAAGAACCAAAGAAGAATGCAGTCACATCGAAGTTTTTGTAGTTTGCTCCGATATTCCAACCAGCAGTTAATTTCGGATGAGGATTACCAATGATAGCAAGGTCACTGTCATTGATTTGTCCATCGCCATTTACATCTTTAAATTTCAAACCGCCAACAAATGAACCTGCCAATTGTTTAGCTTTTTCAGCTTCTGAAGTAATTAAACCTTCTACGATAAAGCCTCTGAATGATGAAATCGGATAACCAACTTTATTGATAAATGTACCATTCGATTGTGGTAAACGTTCTGTTAGGTTATCAGATGGGAAGAATTCGTCTGAGTTATCAGCAATTTTCTTGATTTCGTTTTTATAGTGCGACAAGTTTAAGCTTGTATTGAAACTCAAATCTTTGTTCACATTTTTACGATAGCCAATAGCCAAATCGAAACCTGTGTTTACCATCGAGCCAACGTTTACGAATGGTGGTGCTGCTGCACCTGCTGTACCTGGCAACGCTGGGTTATACAAGAGATTGTCAGTATTACGCTTGTAAACATCTAATACGAGAGTTAATGAGTTGTTTAAGAATGCTGCATCTAAACCAAAGTTTTGAGTTTTTGCAGTTTCCCATTTAGTTGCAGCATTACCACGTGTTGTGAGTGAATAACCAGTAGCAACACCTCCATTTGAACCGTTGATATCGTAGAATGTTCCACCAACCGAACCACCGTAAATATCGGCGAAGTTGTAGTTACGAATATTTTGGTTTCCAACTTCTCCGTAAGAGGCACGAACTTTCAAATCTGTCAACCAAGTAAGGTCTTTCATGAAAGATTCTTGTGAAAGTCTCCAACCTAATGAAACCGCAGGGAAGATACCATAGCGTACATCAGATAAGAATCTTGAAGAACCGTCACGACGGATTGTTGCTGAAATCAAGTATTTATCATCGAATGAATAATCGGCTTTACCGAAATAAGAAGCCAATTTACTTTCTCCACCACCTGAGTTAACCTGACGTGAACCTGGGTCTGCAAGAGCTGTTTGTAAATAGAATGAGTTAACATTCATTGTGAAGAAGTTTGCAAGGTTTCCGTTGATATTGCGGTTTTTGTTTGCAATTGCTTCTTGTCCAACTAATAAATTCAAGCCATGTATGCCAAATCTTTTGTTGTAAGCAGCAGTATTTGTCCAAGTCCAAGTGAAAGTTTGGTTCCAGCCTTCGTTGAATGAGTTTTGAGTTTTATTACCTTCAACACGGTAAGGCTCTGGGTACGTAAATCTACGGTTCCAGCCATTACCGAAGTCAGCACCAAAGCTTGTGCGTAAAGTTAAGCCATCAATTATATCATACTCAGCATAAAAATTACCCAAGAAACGATTATACTTGTTAGTATTATCTTTATTGTTAATCAATACTTGTGTTGGGTTTGTAAAGTTACCAGTTTGAGCAGTAAGGTGACCTCCTGGATTTCCTTTGATATCGTATAAAGGTACAATCGGTGTTGCTTTCAAAAGGTTACCTAAAACCCCTTGTTCGTTATTGCTTCCACCAACAGAACCAATACCAACACCCCAGTTTGCCGAATACATCATGTTTTCGCCTAATCTCAATTTTTTAGAGATTTTGAAAGCCGAGTTTGCACGAATAGTACCACGATTAAAATCAGTAAAGTTCAAGATACCTTCTTGCTTCAAATAACTACCCGAAATACTGAATGTTGCCGACTCATTACCACCCGATAAATTAAGGCTATGGTCGTGCATTTGTGCCGTACGAGTCATTTCATCCCACCAGTTAGTACCTACTTTATTAGTTTCAGAAACTTGGTTGTTTAGGATGTCATATTTCGCTGGGTCCCAAAGTGTTGGGTCGCTTGTATGAATATATTGTGGCAAATTGTTAGGGTCTTTTGCATACCATGGAGTATTGCTTGCATCAGTGCTGAATTTACGTTTCATTGCTTCTGCATAGTATGATGAACTTGTATTCAAGATATCATCATATCCTTTTACAGGATTCACTAAGCCAAAAGCACCATTGTATGAAACTTTAGTTTTTCCTGCTTTACCTCTTTTTGTAGTGATTACGATTACACCATTCGATGCACGTGAACCATAAATTGAAGCAGTAGAAGCATCTTTCAATACCTGAATCGACTCGATATCATCAGGGTTGATTGTGTTTTGATATTGGTCTTGTACAGGCACACCATCAATTACATAAAGAGGGTCGTTACTTGTAAATGATCCAATACCACGTACACGTACGTTAGTCGCATCGCCAGGTGAACCAGATGACGAGATTGTTACCCCGGCAGCTCTACCAGCTAAGTTTTGAGTAAATGAGCTTGATTTGATTGATTTCAAGCCTTCTGCCTCAACAACTGTAACCGCACCAGTGATATCACGTTTGCGAAGCTGCTGATAACCGGTAACAACTACCTCTTGCAAAGATTGTGCATCTGGGTCGAGAGAAATGTTGATGGTTGATTGATTTCCTACCGTAATTTCTTTTTGAGCATAACCCAAGAAAGAAACAACAAGTGTTGCGGAGTTTGGTACACTGATAGAATAATTACCCGTTCCATCAGCCGTTGCTCCAGTCGAAGTTCCTTTTACTGTAATTGATGCACCTGGAAGTGCGTCTCCATTTGCTGAATCAGTTACTTTTCCCGAAACTTTACGTTGGGCAAAAACAACCGAAACCGAGAAAATCATCAATGAAGTGACTAGGATTTTCCCAAATGTTTTTTGGTAAAATTGTTTCATTTTGTTTTGTTTAAAAATTTGATTGAGGTTTATTTATATTGTTTTTAAGTAGTTGTACCATAAAATTTCGATTGTTATGGTACTATTAACCATAAGTAAAAGCTGCTTGTGGTTAATTTGACCACAAGTATACGGGGCTTTTTTGTATTTGCAAAGTATTGTTAAAGAAATTATTTAAAAAATGCAAAATATGAGTTTTTGAATAGTAGTATTGTTGTTTTGTGTTGGACTAAATAAAGTTTTACTTTATTTAACTAGTTCTAGAAAAATTAAATTTTGTAGGTAATTGTGTATATACGTTGATTTTTTTGTGTTAAATTGCGTTATTATCCTAATAAAAGATATATTAAAATTGCAATACTCTGATGATATTATTGACGCACTCTCGATTGACTGCGTTATATTTGGCTTCAAAGAAACTCAACTCTATGTTTTGCTGGTAAAACATGGTATTGGGCCTACGCTTGGACAATGGGCATTACCCGGAAGTTGGATTAGATACAATGAGAGCATCGATGAAGCTGCTACTCGAATCCTTTCCTCACAAACGGCTGTAGAAAATATTTACCTTGAACAGTTTAAAACCTTTGGAGATCTAGATCGTTTTCCAGGTCGGCGAGTAATTACAATAGCTTATTATGCACTTGTCAATATCGAGAATTTTGAGCTTCATGCTGGGCCTACTGAAGCAGATGTACAATGGTTTAAAGTACAAGAGTTACCTACGATAGCTTTTGACCACCATAAAATCTTTGAAAGCTGTTTCCAATTTTTACGTCATAAAATCCAACACGAGCCAATTGGTTTTAATTTATTGCCGCCAAAGTTTACATTATTACAACTACTTGAACTTTATGAGGCCATTTTAAACCAAAAGTTAGATAAGTCGAACTTTAGAAAAAAGTTTTTGAAGATGAATCTTTTGGTAGATACAAAAGAACGCCAAAAAGATGTTTCACATCGGGCAGCAGCTCTTTACCGCTTTGATGAAAATATCTATAATAAATTGTTGGATAAAGGTTTTATTTTCGAGGTTTAACATGTAAGAGTTCGAAAATAATACTCGGCTAAATTGATAATCGTGATTGTCTTTTGGTGTTTTATTCTCAATCGTTTTTTTATTTTAGCACAGTTGTTAGATTTTTTTAAGTTTGAATCTTTACAACATTTTGATGGTATTTCTTGGGCAAAAATCATAGTATTGGACATCAATAAAACGAGGAGCAGAAAGCTGAATTTTCTCATTGTTTCAAAAAGGGTCTAAAAAAAATTACTCATTAGACCCTTTCGATTGATGAAAGTAACCGTTGAAAAACTTAAATTTTTTATTTGATACGTTTTCTGATTTCGGATAACGAATGATCAATCAAAAGTTTTCCATCTCTAAATACTTCTTGCAGCTCACCTTGTTTTTCTTCTTCCCACGAAACTTGGTCTTTTAGCTTGTATTGGCCATTTTCTAATACAATTTTCATTAAACCTTTGGCCGATTTCTTAGTACCATCGTCAGTAATTGGGTCTTTGAAAATCTCACGGCCTTCATCATTGACTTCGCCATAAGTGGCTTTCATCGCAAAACCGAAAGTATCACGGGTATTGTACTGATAGGTGTAAGAGCCAATTCCCAAAACGATATTGGTAGAGGCAAAACCTTTTTGTTTGAGTCGCTCACAGATTTGAGTAGCTCGCTCAATCGTGATACTATCTCCATAGATTGCACCAATTTGTGGGGCTAACTCCTTAAACCCTTTTTCGTTGATTTTTCCTCCGAATACTTCCCATAACAATTCAATTACTCCCTTTTGTTCTTTTTCGGTTTTGCCGTTCGGATTACCGCAGATTATATCAACTGGATTACCACTATCAGGGCGAATCACTACTTTTCCATCTCTACCTATTATTTCGTTTTTGAGTTTGGGTAAATATTCGGTTAATACTTTCCATAAATCCCAAGTATCAGAAACGATAGATACAATGCCTTTGGGATAAACTTCACAAATGAGGCGTTTGAAGGTTTCGTACTCGCCTTCGGTTGTTCCCATGCACATAACAGAGTGTTCGGTAGCGGCAACAGAGCCACCTATCAATTCCGTTTCTGCATTGGCATTGTAGTATTCTTCCAGAAAATCAATGGCTGGAATAGTATCCGTACCTGTAAAACTCAATAAATGTCCTGCTGCTGAGGTAACGGCTGCTTCAATGCCAGCCATGCCACGCATAGAAAAATCATGTCCTTGCCAATCGACAAATGTTGGAATTGAAGAAGTCTCGGTAGCATATTTATCTAAAACTTTTCTGTATTGTCGGGCAATGGAGGCCGATGTACAAGGCATCCAGATAATGGCTGAAAGTAATGTCTCGAAATAATTTGTTAGCCAGAAAAACTCTGGTTTGGTATTATACATCGTAAACATTGGCACTCGTGTAGGTACGCTTACACCTTCGGGTAATGCCTTGAAAACCATCGGAATATAACCTAAATCGTGAAGGTCTTCGATATGTTTTGTACCAACTTGATTTTCCCCTAAATAATTATTGATTCTACGTGCATATTTCTTTACTACCTCTTCTTTTGGTTGTTTGAAGAAATAGGTGTTGAAGTCTTCGATGACATATTTTTTGAGAAAATATTGAAGACCAAAGAAAACAACTTCTTTAATGCCCTCGATGCGAGATTTTCGAGGAGTCCAATTAGAATAGACCAAACTTGTGCCTTCGGGGTATTGGCGGCGATGGTCAACTTTGTAGCCATCGGTTAATAATAGTGGGTTCATGGTGGTTTTGTTTTTTGAGTGTCTTCATAAGGCGATGCCTTATGTTAGTTTGTGTAGCCCTTTCAGGGCGATTTTTATGATGTTGTTCCACTGTATTCATAGGGCGTTGCCCCATGTTAATTTGTTTTGTCCCGTTGGGACGTTTTGTTTGATATATGTTCAATATGCCCTGAAAGGGCAAAA
>NZ_JBMLRC010000457.1:18652-23505 GCF_049241225.1 Emticicia sp. | reverse complement strand
ATAAGCTATGCACAAGACCGAGGCTTCGATGTATTGCTTGATGCTGCGGCTTTTGTCCCTACTTCAAGGCTTGATTTATCGGTCTATAAACCAGATTTTGTTTCGGTTTCTTTCTATAAAATCTTTGGTTATCCGACGGGTATCGGGTGCTTATTAATTCGGAAAACAGCTTTTGATAAACTCCGTAAACCGTGGTTTGCGGGTGGCACTGTAACTTTAGTTTCGGTGGCTGCACAAAAGAAAATTTTGGCTAATAGTCACGAAAGATTCGAAGATGGTACCGTAAATTACACAAATTTACCCGCCATTAAAATCGGACTTGATTATATCGAAAGTATCGGAATAGAACGAATTACTCAACGTATACGTACCCTGACAATTTTTCTACATAAAGAACTTGCAAAGCTCAAGCACAATAATGGGAAATCGTTGGTGAAAATATTCGGTCCAACTGATTTTTCGAACCGTGGAGGTAACATGATAATGAATTTCTTCGATGTGAATGGTCAAGTATTTCCTCTACACAAAATCGAAAAAATGACAGCCGATAATAAGATTTCCATTCGTTCGGGGTGTTTTTGTAACCCTGGAATTGATGAAATCAATAATTTGATAACTAAGGAAGAAATGTCGGAGTATTTTTACAGTCATGAAAAAGGCGATTATTATGATATGATGAAGTTTTTAGGAAAAATGCGTGGAGCTACGCGTGTATCGGTCGGAATTGCCACCACAAAGCAAGATTTACTGAAATTTGTTGAGGTCTTAAAAAACTTAGTTAATCAAGAAGCATAAACTAAAATCGTTGTATTTTATGTACCTTTGTGGCTCAAATAATACAAAAGAGTTTTGGAAACATTCAAACAAATCGGTGTTTCGGAGAATTTGATTAAGGCTTTGGCCGAAATGAAAATCACGAAGCCTACCGAAATTCAAGCAAAAGCAATTCCGTTTTTGCTCAAAAATACATCTGATTTTATTGGCCAAGCCCAAACGGGTACAGGAAAAACCGTTGCCTTTGGTATTCCGCTTTTACAGCGAATAAAACCCAACGACAAGCACATTCAGGCCTTGATTTTATCGCCTACACGTGAGCTTTGTCAGCAAATAGCCAAGCAGATTTTCAAGATGACCAAATACACCGACAAAGTGTTTTCGGAAGCAGTGTATGGTGGTGAAAAAATAGATATTCAGATTCGTAATCTTCAACGTCCGACGCAAATTTTGGTAGCAACTCCAGGGCGTCTGACCGATTTATTGGCCAGAGAAGCCGTTGATTTAACCCACGTCAAAACCGTAATTTTAGACGAAGCCGACGAAATGCTAAGCATGGGTTTTAAAGACGATTTAGATAAAATCTTGAATAAAGTTCATAAAAATAGCAATACTTGGTTGTTTTCGGCAACCTTGCCCGACGACCTCCGTTGGCTGATTATGAAGTATATGTCGCCCGATACGCAGACTATTCAAGTAAGTAAAACTGAAGTAGTTAATGGATTAATTGAACATCAGTTTTTTATCTGTGAACTCAACCAAAAGTTCGATTATTTAGTGCAATTCTTGCAGTCGCAAGGGGCGGCACGAGGCATTGTTTTTTGTCGAACAAAGGCTGATGTTGAGGTAGTTACGAGAAAACTGATAGGAAAGCATTTTGCGGCTGAGGCTATTCACGGAGATTTAGAACAACGTGACCGTGAGAAAGTAATGCGGGCTTTTAAAAACAAAAAAGTACAGATTTTGGTAGCGACCGATATTGCCGCTCGTGGCATTGATATTGAAGCATTGGCCTACGTGGCTCATTATCAATTACCCGACCAAATGGAGTATTACACGCACCGAAGCGGTCGTACGGCTCGTGCAGGCAAGCGAGGAATCTCGATTGCTTTCGTCACTCGTGATGACCTAAAAATGATTAAAGAAATTGAAAAGAAGCTGAATATTAAGTTTACGAAGATATAAAAAGACGATGGTCGATAGACCACAGTCCATAGTTTTGTTGTAGAAAAACTGTGGACTGTTGACCATCGACCGTGGACTGACTATCAAGCAATATCACAAATCGTTACGCCTTGTTTGAGCGATGCGAGAGCATCTGGGCGTTTTGGTACAAATTCTTGTCCTACAAAACCCTTATAGCCCGTTTCTACGATTGCACGCATGATGGCTGGGTAATTTAGCTCTTGTGTATCATCAATTTCAGCACGACCTGGTACACCACCCGTGTGGTAGTGCGAGAAATATTTGTGAGACTTCTTAATCGTTGCAATTACGTCGCCTTCCATGATTTGCATGTGGTAAATATCATAAAGCAACTTAAATCTTTCCGAACCAACTTTATCGCACAACGCAATTCCCCATTTGGTAGTATCGCACATATAATCTTTGTGGTTTACTTTACTATTGAGCAATTCCATCGTTACGGTAATGCCATATTTTTCGGCCGAAGGCATTAATCTTTTTAAACCAATGGCACAGTTTTCGAGCCCTTGTTCGTCCGACATTCCTCTACGATTTCCCGAAAAACAGATAACTTTATCCAGCCCTGCTTCTTTCAATTTCGGGAAGATTTCTTCGTAACTTTTCACCAATTCATCGTGTAGTTTGAGGTCATTGAAACCATCATTGATGCCTTTTCCTGCTCCCCATGGCATGGCACAAGTCAGGCCGTATTTTTTCAAGATTGGCCATTCTTCGGGGCCCTGTAGCTCGATTGATTTGATTCCCATCGCAACGGCTGCTTTGCAGAGGTCTTCCAAAGGAACTTTTGAATAACACCAACGACAAACCGAGTGATTGATTTTGCCGTTGAGGTCGGCACCGAGTGCTTTTTCGTTGGCAGCGAAAACCTCGCTGAATGTCATCGGAGAAAATGCTACGGCTGTTCCTCCAATAATATTTTTGAGTGCCGAACGACGAGATGAATTCGTATTCATTGTTTCTGTAAGGTTTTGATTGAATAGTAACCGTCTGCACCGATGGTCTGACGGAGTATTTAAGTATTGGTTCGGAAAAGTAATTAATTAGTTTGGTTTTACCTTCATGAAGGTAGCAAGATTATTTCTATTATTTATTGATAGACTCTAAGGTTTTAAGAACTCCTTCTACGAAGAGAAGTTTAGAAATATAGGCTAGACCCATTACCCAAAGGTAATCGTTGCGAATCGGTATAAGAAAAACACCACTTACAGATAAAATATTCGATAAAATAATTGTAATAATACTTAATGAGATAGCATAATGAATACCCTTTTTTAAGAATCCATAGATAATAGTTAGACCTAGCTGAATCATGATAATCATAACTAAGACTTGTGTAAGTGTTGCAAATCGAGGGAACAGGAGATAAATAAAGCTTATGGCAATAATCAATGCTACACCGAATCGCCATGAATCATTTTTATTACTTGTGTGTGAATACTTATTAAGTTTTGATAAGATAAAAAGATTAATTTGCCCTTCAATAATATATATACCCGAACTTAGGTTAATAGTAAAAGCATTTGGATTTAATAAGTAACTCTCCCAAATGCCCAAGAAAGAAATAGCTATCGATAATAATAAAAGCCTATCTATAATTTCTATCTTAGGAAATCTCGATTGATAATAATAATAGGCCAGGAGCGGCATTTCAAGCGACTTAAATATAAAAACTAACCAATAATGCTCATTTATTTGACCATAAATATCAAAGAATATCGAGATAAAATAGAGACTAAAAATAATTCTTCTTCGATTCATGAATAATAGAATTACATAGTAATTCTAAGTTTGTTGTTATTAAAATTGCTGAAAAAAATAAATGCTTGAAATTACAAACTTCAAGCATTTATGAATAAAAATTAGTCATTTTTTATTTTCAAAATTATGGAAAGTTGGTTTGTAAGTACTTATCTAAATTTGCCTTTCAGTACCAAAAAGAAATTGATGATGCCCATACCACGAGTAGGCGTGTAGTGTGGAGGTTCCACAAAACCTTTATATTTTACTGGAAAATTCAACTGAGTACCGAAGTCAAGATTAAAGCTTTTATTCAGGAATAAAGACCTACCTAATTGAAGATTTGGACTAAAGATGAAAGATTCTTTGCTTAGTTTTTGGAATAAATCAGGTCCACTGTTAGCACCAGTATCATAGTTCTTGTCATAATAGCTCATAACCGCACCCAAACCATAAAATTTTTGACTTTTACGCTTACTTTTATAATATTTTCGATAATTTATTTTGAGAGCAAAAGCATCTAACGATTTTATCAATGGGCGGCCAGCACACTGAAAACAAAGTGCATAATCTTGTGGGTTATTAAAAGTTGCCCCCAGATTTACGGTGATGCTTTTTGTTGAATCAAAGCGATATTCTACGGGAATATCAAATGTTCGATTGAGAGCAAAAGGAACTACGTTTAGCCCAATACTTACTTTTTCTTTTTGGGCGAAAGTTGTAAGTGTAATCAGAAGTAGGAGTAAAGTTTTTTTCATGGTAGATTTAGAAAGTTGCTACGTTCAAAATTCTTATCAAGAACGTAGCAACTTGTAGAAAGATTATAAAAATAGTTTTTATTCCCCCAACAATTTATTCAATCTCACCACCGACTGCACCATTGCTCGCACATCGTGGTAGTTGATTTTCCATGAATGGCTCATGTGTCGCCAAATTGGTTCACCTTGGCGAGTCATCAATGGCCACCATTCACCCACTTTATGATTAATCATTTTATCGAATACAAAACGGTGAATATTTACGTAAGCATCCCAATATTTTTCGTCTTTCAGATAGCGGTAAGCATCAAGCATTCCGATAAGCATTTCGGCTTGTTGCCAAAACTCTTTTTCTCGGTCATAAACTTCACCAGCGTG
>NZ_JBMLRC010000457.1:6017-18552 GCF_049241225.1 Emticicia sp. | reverse complement strand
CGGGTGCATGATTTTCTTGGTCAGCAATTCGATAGACTCCAATAATTTACGGCGGTGTACTTGCTTGCCCGTGCATTCGTAAAGCGTTGTGAAAGCTTCCATGAGGTGCATGTGGGCATCGAGGGTTTTGCGGTCGCCACCTGCTGGGCCAGCACCTTTCAAATCCCAGTTGCGGTGAAACATTTCCCAGTAGCCACCGTAATGCGTGTCAACGACGTATTTTTGTAGCAAATCGAATACTTTTTCGGCATATTCTTGGCCACGAGGGTCACCCGTTGCGAGAGTATATTCGCTCAGACTGTAAATAGCAAAGCTGTGGCCGTAAACGATTTTTTCGTCAATGACCACTTCGCCTTTGCGGTTCATCATCCAGTAAAAACCGCCGTGTTCTTCGTCCCACATTTTATTGAGCAAAAAATCAACACCATGACGAGCCATTTCGGCCAGTTTTCCACCGCCATACCCCGCACGATGTGCCGAAGAATAAGTGAAAACCGAACGAGATTGGGCAATCAAAGATTTTTCGTCTTCGCCCGAGTCATTGCCAAATTCATCGAAATGTGTCAGAAAACCACCGTATTCGTTGTCAACGGTGCGGGAAATCCAGAAAGGTAAAAGGCCATTGTTGAGGTATGCGACGATTTCGTCACGCAGCTCTCGGGCATGAGAAGGATTCATGTTGAATAGTTTTTTATAGAGGTTGAATAGTTCTTAATGTATAATTGATTATGTAAAATGTATAATGCAGAATAAGCAATAGCTTTACCCCATTTTACATTAAATCTAAAATCTCATCCAAAGTAGCCGTGCCTGTTTGGTGTAATTTCTGGACCGTTACGGCGGCTGCTAAGTTAGCGATTTCAAGCGATTGTGCGATGCTTGCTCCCGTGCCTCTGCTGGCCGAAAATGCTGCCACAACTGTGTCGCCCGCACCAACGGTATCGAGTTCGGTGTTTAGTTGTAATGCTTTTATGCTTTGTGTTTCGCTTGGACTGATGTATGAAATACCGTGTTCGCCACGAGTGATTACGAGCGAGCCACCCATTTTTTCAAGCAGCGTTTTGGCGTGTGCAATGCAAGCTGTTTCGTCGGCTTCTTCGATGGTTGGTACGCCAACCAATCGGGCCAGTTCTTCTGTGTTTACTTTTAACACAATGTTTTTTATATGCAGTCCGTATGCTCGTAAATCAGCTACAAAAAGGCAATTCTGGAACCTCGATAAAATATCATTTAACCGCTGAATGCGTTGGGGTGTGAGTAGTGGATTTGGAAATTGTTGATTGATAATCAGTACGTTAAGGTTAGGTAGTGCAGACTCTATAGTTTCGAGGATTTCCTCAAAAACGGCTTCAGAAAGTGTATTGTGGGTGCCAAAATCCAGCCGATTTTCTTCGCCATTGACTGACATCGGTTTGGTATAAGTGCAAGTATCCCAACCACTCTGAATTGTTTTGAGATTTGTGGTATCAACACTCAGTTTTTGAAATAAATGTTGCATTTCTCGACCATAAATATCATCGCCCACACAGCCAAAAACTTGTAGGTTTTCTACGCCCAAAGCTGCCAAGTTTTGCACCACATTTCCTGCCGCACCGAGCGATGTTTTGGGCTTGTTTCCCCAAAAAACTTCTTTGCCAGTTTCAATTGAAAACTCTTGGGTTTGCTGATTGATTCCGTAGTAAAAATCAACGGCAAAATCGCCAATCACACCTACTTTTAAGTGCTTGATTTGTTGGAAAATCTCCTTTATTTCGGTGGGTTGGATGGGCATTGGTGAAATTAGAATAAACCTTTTAAGATT
Organism: Emticicia sp.; assembly: GCF_049241225.1. Taxonomy (NCBI): domain Bacteria; kingdom Pseudomonadati; phylum Bacteroidota; class Cytophagia; order Cytophagales; family Leadbetterellaceae; genus Emticicia; species Emticicia sp. The sequence goes on along the minus strand of NZ_JBMLRC010000457.1, from coordinate 16,751 downwards.
TTGCTAAAATATAATAAAAATGTTTAATTTGTATAAAAATAGCTAAAACTATGTCTGACCTTGTTCTTTTTTCAAAGTTATCTAATTTGCCTCAAAACCTTAAAGTTGAGGTAATGGATTATATAGAGTTTTTAGAAAAAAAACATAAAACCTCAAAACCCCATCCAAAAGCAGGTTGCATGAAAGGTACTTTCAAAATGGCTGATGATTTTGATGCTCCTTTGGAGGATTTTAAAGACTATATGTAATGAAACTACTTTTAGATACACACGCTTTTATATGGTTTGTTGAAAATGACTCAAACTTACCAGTTTCATTAAGAACTCAAATAGAAGATACCGAAAACGAAATTTATATCAGCATAGCCAGCCTTTGGGAAATTGCCATTAAAGTTAGTCTTGGCAAGTTGGAAATGGCTATCGACCTACCTTCATTGATTCAAAAAATTGAAGAGAATGGTTTTAATATTTTACCAATTTTTCCAGAGCATACTGTCTATGTCGCATCATTGCCCTTTCACCACTGAGACTCATTTGATAGAATTTTAATCGCTCAAACACTTACCGAAAACATCAAAATTTTGAGTAAAGATAGATTTTTTCAAGATTATGGTGTTGATTATGAATGGTGAACTCAATCCAAATGCCCATCTTTCTTAAATGCCTTTCCGCTCCATGCTTTTTTTGATGTCCATTCAGCGGCAGGAGAAGTCCAAAATGGATGAGTGGCGGGCAAACCCAGTGGTAAAAATCCGAAAGTGCAGAGATATAAGCTACCAGTCGATATATAAGGCTCAGCAATATCGGTTTGATGACCAGCAAAACCTACTTGTAGCCAGCCTTTTGCATCGAAAGTGCCTTCGGCTTCAAACTGATTTTGCATTATTTTTGTCAAGGCACAACGCACTTGGGCAGGCTGAATATAGGTCGATAAATTATTGTTTAAAGAAACTAAAGCAAGCACATTAAATGCTCCAACTCGGTAAGCTATCGAACGCCCGATGGGTGGATAAGTGCCTTCGGGAGAAATAAATCTTTCTTGATGTTCGGCATAGCGAACCATTCTTTTCAAGGCAAGGTCATAAACTTCTTTCTTTTCTAATTTCTTCTCAACCATTACTTGCAAAACCTCAACGAGCATTGGGTGAATGACAAACGAATTATAATAATCCATCGCAAAACTTGGCCCATCGCCATAAATTCCGTCGCCGAAATACCATTCGGGTATCTTTTTGAGGGCGTAATCAATGCGAGCGGGGTCGTAGTCTTCGCCAATTTTTAGCAGGAAAGTTTCGGTCATTGCCGAAAACAAAAGCCAGTTGCTGTAATATGCTTTACGATTGCGTAGCGACTTGAATTCTTCTACGAAACGCTTTTTGGTTACATCATCAAGTGGGTCCCAGAGTTTTGTTTTTGCTCGTAGAAATCCCTGTGCTAAAAAAGCTGCATCAACCAGCGGTTGCATATCTTTTCTAAAATTCAGATAATCAGGGCTTTGTGGATTGACCATGTTTTTTAATCCTTTGAGCAATTCTTCACGCAGCGTTTTGCGAAGCTTTCCTTCTTCTGTGTTATCATCTTCGAGTGCCAACCACGGAGCAATTCCCGAAACCGTTCGGCCGACTGCCTCCAGATGTGACACTGGAAACTCTCTCTTGAAGGCATTTGGCCCCGTTTCGATGGGCATATTTTTAACCAAAGTTTCTTGGGCTAAATTATGTACTACTGGATACGAGATTTTGTAAAGCAACTTACTCCAATAAATTCTATTTTGCTCGCCAGTTTCGGTACTTTGAGCGAAGATAATCAAAGAGCTTATCAATAAGGTTAATACAGTAATTATAGTTTTTTTCATCGAATATTTTTTAAATTTTACGGGGTAGCATTAAATAAAATGGACACCAATTTCTTATAAAATAGTGCCCATTTTAGTTAATGAATTCAGTAAATTGATTACTTATAATGACTTGCAGCCATAAAAACCTTTCCGCCTTCATCGCTGGCCGTAACTGAATAGCTAAAACCTGGATTAATAGAATAGGCTCCGTATTCGCCAGCTTTATTGATGGCAATAAAACCAACTTGGAAATTCTTAGCTTTTTCGGGATTGATTTTTACCAAACGCTCAATGGCACCTTTGCAAGCTTCCTCGGGCGTTTTTCCCATTCGCATCATTTCTACAACCAAGTGCGTGCCTGCAATACGAATCACCTCTTCGCCTTGACCAGATGAAACAGCCGCACCGATTTCGTTATCAACAAAAAGCCCAGCACCGATAATTGGCGAATCGCCCAAACGGCCTTTCATCTTGAAGCCCATTCCACTCGTGGTACAAGCCCCCGAAAGATTTCCCGAAGCATCTAAAGCAATCGTTCCCATCGTATCGTGGTTGAAAGAGCCATCATCAAATTTATTGGGAGCAAACGGCCCGTGACCTTCTTTCTTTTGTCCTTTGCTTTGTTGCTGCTCAATGTTCATTACGGGCTTATATTCCGATTTCTTGAGCCACTCTTTATAGTTTTTTTCGGCATCGGCCGAGAGTTTATCGGGTTCTAATTTAAAGCCATTGGCTAATGCAAACTGCTGTGCTCCTTCACCCACCAAAAATACGTGAGGTGTAAGTTCCATCACCTTACGAGCAACCGAAATCGGGTGTTTGATGCGTTGTAAATAAGCTACTGCACCACAGTTGGCGTGTTCGTCCATGATACAGGCATCGAGCGTTACTTTTCCATCACGGTCGGGGTTTCCACCTAAGCCTACGCAGCAGTTGATGGTATCTTCAATCGAATTTGCCCCTGCCTCAACGGCGTCTAAGGCACGGCCATTTTTTTCTCGTAAAATCTTCCATGCCACTGCATTGACGGGCAAGCCACTATCCCAAGTCGAGACAACGATTGGCTTTTGTGCAACAACAGTTTTTTTGGCAAATGCTTTACTAATTGATAAAAACGGCAAACTCAGTACCGACCAATGTAAAAAGTTTCTTCTTGATTGCATAGTTTGTTGATTTGTTATTAGGGTATTGGTTTACTGGTAAATTGGTTACTGGTTAACTAGTTATTCGTGACTTGTGTACTGATAAATTAGTTATTTGTTTCGCAATTTACCAGTAACCGCACGGGCGGCCCCGCAATTTCCCAGTAACTAATCCACAAGTAACCAATCCACGAATCACGCTGTTTTTAAAAGAGATTCCACCACGTAGGCATGCACACCAAAGATTTTGGCATCTTCGCTGAGTTGCGAAATTTCGATGCTTAAATCTTCTTTGAAATCAGTCAAACAGTATTTATTAATAGCGTGTTCGATTGGATTAACGATGAGTTTCTGAGCTTTTGATAAAACCCCATCAATAATAATGATTTGTGGGTTGAATAAATGTACTGCAATCGAAAGCCCTTTTCCGAGTTCGAGTCCGATATTATGGATGATATCAATGGCAAAACCATCGCCCTGTTGGGCGGCATCTATTACCATTTCTAGATTAATAGTTTCGAGCGAATCTTTATATTCGCCAAGTTTTGATACTTGGCCATTTCTTAATCCTTCTTTAATGTTTTTTAGCAACGAAGAAGCCGAAGTGATGGTATCCAGACATCCTACTTTTCCGCAGTTACAAAGCACACCATCTGGATTTACTTGTATATGCCCTAATTCGCCCGCAAAACCCGATGCTCCGTCAAAAATTTCACCATTAAGTACGATTCCGAGTCCAATTCCCCAGTCGACGTTTACCGAAAGTACATGTGACTTCCCTTTAGCCAGTCCGAAATGATATTCACCAAAAGCTGTCGCTTTCGAATCGTTTATCACAAAAGTGGGTAGGTTGAAGTGATTTTCGATGAGTTTTCCGAGCGATGTATCTTGGCTATTGAGGCTTTTGTAAGTATAATTAATGCCTGTTTTTTTATTGACCAAACCCGGAATAGATACTCCCAGTGCAATTATATTTCGTCCATTTGATACTTTCTCTTCAACAACATTATCTACTAACTGGAAGAGTGTTTCCAAGAAAGACGGGTTGTTTTTAAGCTGTAAATCAAATACTTGCGAAAAAACAATTTCGTTTTTAAGGTTTAGGACAGTAATTCTAGTATCATGGGTATTGATATCGAGGGCAAGAATAAAGTTTTGGTTTGGATTGATTCCATAAATAGCCGGACGACGCCCCTGTTTCGAAATAGCAAAACCCGTTTCAATGATCCATTTTTCTTCAACGAGTTCATCAACTAAAGCCGTAATGGAAGGAATACTAATATGCAGCGAATTCGATAGTTCGGCAATAGTATTTTTGTTGTTGAAGTAGAGGTCATATAAGATACCTTTCTTCTGTTTGTTTTTTTTAATATCCACAACAGACTCACGGCTGTTTACTTCTACTTCCATTTCGGCAATAGATTCATTTTTAGTGATTAGCATAAGTTTTAGGTAATAATAGGTTTAGATACTGTAAATTCTCCAGCAATTTATCAAATAATTGTAAATCTTTTGATGTAGTTAGCCTAATAATTTGTGTTTTATTTAATATAAATTAATTGATTCCTAAAAATAAGAAATATTTAATAATAAAAACAAATTAATATGTGTTTTAAATTAAAAAAAATTAATATATAGTTTAAATTTAATTAAATTATTGAATTTATTTTGTGCAATCGTTTGTATCCAGGAGATTTTTTAACATTTATATTGATATGCTACAAAAATAGCCATTTGGTCGAAATATCTCTTAAAAACATGCATTTACAGAATGCCAATCTGAATTCAATTGCTTATTTTTAAAGTTCAATTTTATTTAATTATTATCCAATCGGCAAAACTATGATTCTAAGAAATCTCCTAAAAAGCAAACTTATTTGGGCTTCGGCATCAACTATTTTGATTGTCTCCTGTGCTAAATTTGGGAAAAAAGAAACTCCTTTGGTCATTAACGAAGACCCCGCAAAAGCCCTTACTAAAGCCAAAGAAATTCGTGAGAAAACATCGGCTAAAGTAATTGATGGTATTGAAATGACCCTTTGGGCATCTGACTCGCTCGCACCTGACCCCGTTGCGATGTCGATTGATGATCAAGGACGAGTGTATCTGATTCGTACGAATCGCCAAAAAAATTCTGAATTTGATATTCGTGGACACCGTGACTGGATGACCGAATCAATCGGACTCCAAACTGTTGAAGACCGTCGTGCATTTTTGCGTAAAACTTTCGCTCCCGAACGTAGCAAAGAAAACGAATGGCTCAAAGACCTTAACGAAGATGGTAGTCATGATTGGCACGATTTAGCCATCGAAAAAGATGAAGTTTGGCGTTTGGAAGACACAAACGGTGACGGAATTGCCGATAAATCTATGCGAGTCTTGAATGACTTTTTTGAGGAAGTAACCGATGTAGCGGGCGGACTTCTGGTGCGTGGCACAGAAATGTTTATCGGTATTGCTCCTGACCTTTGGCGAGTAAAAGATACCAACGGCGATGGGATTTTTGATAAAAAAACATCAATTAGCCACGGTTATGGCGTCCATATTGGTTTTAGCGGACACGGGATGTCGGGCGTAACCGAAGGTCCGGATGGACGTATCTACTGGAATATTGGCGATATTGGTGCAAATATCACAACCGCCGATGGAAAAAAGTTTGAGCATCCAAACTCAGGAATCATTGCTCGTTCAAATCCTGATGGTAGTGATTTTGAGATTTTTGCGGCTGGTTTACGCAATACCCACGAGTTTGTTTTTGATGAATACGGAAACTTGATTTCGTCAGACAATGACGGCGACCACCCTGGCGAAAGCGAGCGTTTGGTTCACGTAGTAGAAGGCTCTGATGCAGGCTGGCGTTCAAACTGGCAGTATGGAAAATACACTGACCCGAAAAACAATAAGTTTAATGTTTGGATGGACGAAAAATTGTCTAAACCTCGTTGGGACGGACAAGCGGCGTATATCATTCCGCCAATCATGAATTATCATAATGGCCCGACTGGCATGGTTTATAATCCAGGAACGGCTTTGGGTTCGGAATGGAAAAACAAGTATTTCTTGGTTGAGTTTGTCGGTACGCCAACTCGCTCGCACATTTGGTCGTTTGGTTTAAAACCAAAAGGTGCATCGTTTGTGCTTGATGGCGAAAAAGACGTAGTGAGTGGAATCTTGCCAACTGGTATCAAATTTGGCCCAGATGGTGCATTATACGCCGCCGACTGGATTAATGGCTGGGACACTAAAAACTACGGTAGAGTTTGGAAATTAGACGTAACGAAAGAAAAAAACGACCTCGAAGCACTCAGAAAAGAAACAAAACGTCTCATTCAGCTTGATTATACTGCACAAACTGATGCCACACTTTATGACCTCCTTTCAAATGTAGATATGCGTGTCCGTCAAAAAGCACAGTTTGAACTCGCAAGCCGTGGACAAAAAGGTTTTGCTCAATTTACGAAAGCTATTGCTCAAACCAATAATCAGCTTGCTCGTATTCATAGCATTTGGGGAGTTGGTCAGTTAACTCGCCAAAACAAAACTTTTGCATCGCCATTATTGCCTTTATTAAAAGATAAAGATGAAGAGATTATCGCTCAAGCGGCAAAAATTATCGGAGATGTAAAACTCGAAAACACAGGTAGCGAATTAGTGCCTTTGTTGAAAAGTAAAAATCCAAGAATTCAATTTTATGCAGCCGAGGCTTTGGGCAGAATCGCTTATCAAGATGCGGTTATGCCATTGATTCAGATGCTCGAAGCCAACAACGACGAAGATGTTTATTTGCGTCATGCGGCAGTTTTGGCACTTTCTCGCATCGGAAAAGTTGAGCCAATTGTGGCTTTGGCCAATAATCCAAGCAAAGCACTTCGCACGGCAGCGGTTTTGGTTTTACGCAGAATGAAAAACGATAATATCGCTCTTTTCTTAAATGATAAAGATGAATACATAGTAGCCGAAGCGGCTCGTGGTATCAACGACGATTTATCAATTCCTGCGGCATTGCCTGCTTTGGCGGCTACTTTGGCCGAAACTCGTTTTACGTCTGAGCCATTGCTTCGTCGTGCCATCAATGCGGCTTTGCGTGTTGGTTCGCCAAAAGAACTTGATTTATTGATTGCTTTCTCGGCTCGTACCGATATTAAAGATAATATCAAAGCCGAGGCATTGGCTACCTTGGGAACTTGGGGAAATCCATCAGTTTTGGATAGAGTTGATGGTCGCTATCGTGGCATTTTGGTGCGTGATGGAGCTTTGGTAAAAACCAAAATTCAGCCATTTGTCGGCAATTTCTTGAAAGAAACTAACGCCGAAACGCTCGTGACTATGGCAAGTTTATTGTCGGAATTGAATATTACCGAATTCAATAACGAACTGGCAAATATTTATAATAATTCTGATAACGCCAAAGTAAGAGCGGCTATCTTACCTGCCTTAAATAAACTCAAATATGCAGAATTAGAGGCAGTAATCAAGAAAGGAATGGACGATAAAGATGAAAGCGTACGAACTGTAGCTTTGAGCTTATTGAATAATAATAATGTAACAAAAGAGAGCTTACCTGAACTTGTGAAGACAATCTTTACTAAAGGAAGCATTAGAGAGCAACAACAGATTTTGATAGTTTTAGGTAAACTAACGATTGATAAAACGCAAGAAGTTTTATCAGGGTTGATTGATCAATTGAAAGAAAAACAATTATCGCCTAATGTTTCGTTGGAACTGAAAGAGGCAGTTGAGGCTTCGGGTTCGGATGTACTGAAAACCAAAATTGCGGCCATTAAGCCAGGTGCTTCGTTGATGGACGAATACATGGAATCTCTTTTTGGTGGAAACAGAAATAACGGACGTAATATTTTTAATAATAACTCAACTGCTCAGTGCGTGCGTTGCCACAATATGGGTAGTGAAGGAGGTTCGGTAGGGCCAAATCTCTCTAAAATCGGTGGTACATTGAGCCGTGAGCAAATCTTGCAAGCACTCATCGAGCCAAGTGCGAGACTTTCGCCAGGTTATGGTACGGTTTCTTTAAAATTAAAAGACGGACAAGAGGTAACAGGAACGCTTGCCAAAGAAAATGCCGAAGAATTGGTAATTACAACTTCCGATGCTGAGCCTTTGGTGATTCCAGTTTCACGCATCGCCAAACGAGAAAATATGCCATCAAGTATGCCACCAATGGGTACTTTACTCTCAAAACGAGAAATTCGTGATGTGGTGGAATTTTTATCTGGTTTGAAATAAAAAAATTACCTTGCTGCTGTAAGTCATTAGACTTGCAGCAGTTTTTGTTTCTACTTTACCATCTATTCAAAACTTATAACTTTACTATGAAAAATCAACTTTCTCGTCGTGGTTTTATGGCCATTGCACCGATGGCTACGCTCGGCTTTGTGTTGAGCAAACGCTCTACTAATTGGCTCGACAAACCTAATTCAAAGTTTAATGGTGTACAGATTGGAGCTATTACGTATTCATTTAGAAGTATGCCGCACGATATTGACCAATTATTGCAGTTTTGTATTGATTCTGGTGTAAGTGCTATCGAAATGATGGGCGACCCTGCCGAGGATTTTGCGGGAAAACCTAAAAATCCGAATCCGTTTAGAATGGGGCCGCCGCCACGCCAAACTGCTGGCCAACCACCACAACGCCCACAAATGACCGAAGAGCAGAAGGCTCAACAGGCTGAATATAACAAAAGTGTGGCAGCATGGCGTGCAACTGCCTCAATGGATAAGTTTAAGGAGATTCGTAAGAAATTTAATGATGCTGGCGTAACGATTTATGCTTTCAAACCCAATGCTTTTGGAGCAAATAACTCAGATGCTGAAATTGAATATGGCATGAAGGCCGCCAAAGCTCTCGGAGCAACATCAGTAACTTTAGAATTGCCAACTGACTCGGCTCAAACCAAACGTTTGGGAGATTTTGGCTCAAAACATAAGGTTTATGTGGGTTATCATGCTCACTTACAGGCAACCGATACACTTTGGGACGAAGCCCTGAGCCAATCGCCATATAACTCGATGAATCTTGATTGTGGACACTACATTGCGGTAGGTGGAAAGAATACAAAAGAGTCATTATTGGCATTAATCGAAGCCAAGCACGACCGCATTACGAGTATGCACATCAAAGACCGCACGGCTGATGGCAAAGGAAACTTGGTATGGGGCAATGGCGATACACCACTCAAAGAGATTTTAACTTTGATGAAAACTAAGAAATATAAATTCCCTGCAACGGTTGAGTTAGAATACGAAATTCCAGAAGGCTCAAACGCCGTGAAAGAAGTTGCCAAATGTGTAGCTTATGCGAAGGGGTTATTGGCTTGATGAAAATAAATTGGTAAGTAGTGTTTTTAGACATTACTTACCAAGTCATAAATTTTTGGATTATTATGAAAAATCTTGTAGAAAATACCAGCCCAAAGTTGCCAAAAGGTGATTTTATTAAAGATGAAAATTTCTCTTTTTTGAAAGACATTGACTTGTTTTCAAAGAAGAAAGCTATTGCTAAAGAAATGCTTAAAGGTACGAAATTGCCTGCTCGTTAATAATTCTTTCACTTCAACTTACTCACCAAAACCAGTACCGAATTAAATAATTATAATTCTTGTGTTTGAACCCCAACGGTTTAATATTTCACTCCTTCGGAGTTTTTACAGCTAAACCATTATTCTACTTTTCTATAATCATAACAGCCCCGAATCGGTGGTCCGATTCAGATTTTTTTTTAATCTTATGAACTTAGTCCATCAAAGAATAAAAATACAGCATATTCTATTAATATTTTTTACATCTCACTTACTTTTCAGTTGTAAAGAATCACAAGAAAAAAGTGTGAATCAATTGGACAACTTTAACAAAATTAATTTTTTGACTCGTAGTACACCTTATAAAGTTGATTATTATTATTTCAACTATGAGGATATCAACCAAGAATTGAAAATGAGTCGAATAGTAAGAAATGTGAATTTATCGTTTATAGATACTTTAGGAAATATTTTTGGCAAAGCGAGGCCAGTTTTTACTACAACTCTGACTAACGAAGAATTTGATTTATTGAATCGAAGTTTAAACATATATTTACCCAAACCGATTGAAGGAGATTCTACAATCGGAGTTACTGATTGTTCTGAAGTTTACAGAGATGTTTTAGTATGGAAAGATAAACACAATAAACCTGTTGGTGCAATTGAATTTTGTTTTACTTGTGGTTCATACAATTTTTATCCAAAGTTACAACCAAGAGCAAGAATTATATGTGATGACAAAAATAATCTTGGAACATTATTTTACCAAATGCACATAAAGGCGGCAATTTCATCCAAAGAAGATTATTTAAAAGACTTTTTTTCAATTGAATAGAGAAATCACTTCAACTTATTCATCAAAACCAGTACCGCAGTATCTTTTTTAGATTCGTTTATTCTACCACGTTTTTTTCGGTCGAAATTGCCCAGTACGATATCATCATCGCCATCGGCATCGAGGTCGGCGGCATCCATCACGAGCCAATTTCCTGCATTTACTTCTTTGATTGAGGTAGCCGAAAAAGTAAACTTTCCTTTATTTTCGAGGTAAACAAATCCTTCTTTTGGTTGATTTTTAAAGTCAGGAAAATAAGCAATCGTCGCAATGTCTAAATCTCCATCTTTATCAAAATCACGAGCTAAAGCCTTAAAACAACCATTGATTGGGTAGAAAAAGGCTTGTTTGTAGTTATTCTTTCCATCATTCAAATAGCCATA
>NZ_JBMLRC010000457.1:0-5917 GCF_049241225.1 Emticicia sp. | reverse complement strand
GTCCATCTTTATCCAAATCAACGGCAATGCTTTGAACGGGACGGGTAAGTTTTTCAAGCAACATTCCTGTGTTTTTGAAATTGTTTTTCCCATCAAAATCAAAGCTATGTAGTGAGCCTTTGGCCAAATCATTGGGGTTCAAGATTCCAATATTCGTAAAATATCCTACTCGGTTTCCTGCTTTTTGAAGCGTATTTCCAAAATCAATATCAACAATGGTCTCTTTTACTTTTTGAGCAAGAACGGTTGATGCCTTTTTATCAAAAACGCTTAGCATCGAATCGCTGGCGGCGAAGATTTGTTGGTTTGCATCATCAATTTTTATATAGGTAAGCGATGGAAAACTGCTTTGTGGAATAGCAATAGGCTTAACAGAAAAAGCATTGGTAATACCCGAAATTGGTTCACGACCTTGACTGGGTAATTTTTCGGGAGCATTTTCTCCATAAAAAGCCACAATCTTTGCCCATTCTTCGGGCGTGATACTTGCAATGCTCTCAAATTTTCCATCAGCACCTTTCTGAATATCTGGGTACACTTCGCCATTGACAATCTGTAAACCCAGTTGTTGAGCCATTACGGGCAAAACATTATTCTTCCAAGTCGTTTTATCAAGTAAACTTGGTTCTGGAAAAAGGTGGCACGAAGCACAATGAGTTTGAGCCAGCTTTTCGCCTTCCGATTGCTTATTGCAGCTTAATGAGAATAATAAACCAACGAATGAGCAACAAGCAATTATCCGTAAAATATTTATGTTTGGAGTTTTCAATTTTTAACTACTTTTTTTGTCGTGATACCATCTTTCCCGTATAAAACCAAAATATAGCTGCCCGATGGAATTGTCTGCAAAGATACGTTGAGTGGGCTTTCGTTAACGATGGTTTTTCTTAAAATTACACTACCTTTTTGGTCAACTAATTCTAATCTTTTAACTGTATTTAGGTCCGAAATCGTAAGAATATCCTCGATTGGATTAGGGTAAATATTAATATTTGATTCTTTTTCAGTAGTAAGAGGAGTAGAAGTAGAGTTATCAATGATTTCTTCAATTTTTATGGATGAAATATTGATGTTTGCAACCGTTGTTCCCATATCAAAGCTCATTCGGGCTACTAAATCGCTGGGGTCGTTCATCACGAAAGTATAGGCAAATTCTTTTTCTTTTATGCCAAGTGTTAAATTGTTGTATCCAGAATAGCTATTATACGGAGAAGCATTTTTGCCGATATAGTTTGTCACCGAAACATCTTTATCGGCTTTTGCTTTTATGCTAACCAAATATCTTTTTTTGTTTAAAATCGGAATATTGGCTTTGGTCAGTTGCACATGCCAACCATCTTTTGAAGCAGTTTTTACGTCAATATTCAAACCATTATTTCGAGAAAAAGTAGCCGTTGAAGTCGGTTGTACTCCCAGATTCCAGCCATCGTTGGTGCTAAAATCGCTTTGATAAAGTACCTTTGAAGGCAAGACCTTGGCACTCGGCATCGGATTTTTTAGCAAAGCATCTACCAATTTGGTGTTGTATTGTTGGGTAGCAGGAGCATAAATGCCAAAACCCGCACTAAATTCCCAGTATGCCCAGCTGAAACCTTGTTCTTCAAACCAGCGAGCCAAAAAGGTTGTCCATTTTGCTCTACTTTCAATATCAGCTTTGCTGTAAGCCCCAAATTCTCCGACATGGACGGGGATGTTTTTTTGTTTGGCAAATGTATTCAAATAGTCAAATTCTGTAATTATTTGATTTCGTTCCATAGCCAAATCTTCCCAGACTGTGCCAAGCCAATTTTGAGCATCGCCACCAATCCATTCTGCTCCTTGATGCGTAAAATTGAAAGGATTGTAGTAATGAACAGTCAAAATAATATTTTTATCATCAGGAATTTTCAGATTTGGAACTCCGCTAAGTCCACCATAGTTGGCTGTTCCCATCAAAACCGCTCTTGCTGGATTTGTCCTACGAATACTCTTCAAAGCTTCGGCAAAATAGCTATTCCATAGGTCGGGAGTGAGGTTCGTGTTTGGTTCGTTCATGACCTCAAACAATAATTTTTGGTCATAATCCTTAAAAAAAGTAGCAATTTGCTCCCATTGGCTCAGAAATCTGGGTTTTACTTTTTCGGGATTTGCAAAAAGTTCTTCGTGGTGGTGCATATTTATCACCACGTATAATTTGCTTGCGATTGCTTTGTCAATAACAAATTTTATTCTTGCCAGAAAAACTGGGTTTATTGTGTAAGGCTCAGTTTGAGAAGCTCGTGCGGCTACGTCCCAACGAATTGGAATCCTGACGTGATTGAAACCCAATTGGGCGATTCGCTCAAAATAATCATCTTTGAAAGGGTTTCCCCATTCGGTTTCGGTGGGAGCTTCAAACATATTGCCCATGTTGATTCCTCGACCTAATTTTTTATTAAGGTCTTGAATCGAAAGGCTTTGAGCATGAAGGAGTTGTGAGAAGCTTAGAAAAACAATGAGAATAAGTAACTTGTTGACTTTCATGCTTTTATAGGTTGAATATTACTTCAAATTTAAACCTAATCTTGTGGATGTCCAATAAAATAAAAGGAAGTAAAAAAAAGGAAGCCTTCGCTCTGAGCGAAGGCTTCCTTAAAGATAGTGAAAGAATAGATTACAAATTCTTTTTCTTCAACTCTTTCACGGCAAAATCAGCTGCACGAGCTGTGAGGGCCATATATGTAAGCGAAGGGTTTACGCAAGAAGCCGAAACCATGGCCGAGCCATCGGTTACGAAAACGTTTTTCGCTGCCCAAACTTGGTTATTGCCATTAAGCACCGAAGTTTTAGGGTCACGACCCATACGGGCAGTTCCCATTTCGTGAATCGCCATACCTAAAAATGAGCCTGCATTATTGCCTTTTACGTTTTTCACACCAGCCGATTCGAGCATTTCAATCGCATCGTTTTGCATATCGACACGCATTTTTTTCTCGTTTTCTTTCAATTCAGCATCAAAAACTACTAATGGAATTCCCCATTTATCTTTTTCGTTTTTATCAAGATACATGTGGTTCTCGTAGTACGGAAGTGTTTCGCCAAAGCCGCTCAAGCCCATTGTCCACGGGCCTGGTTTTGTGAGTTCTTCTTTAAAATCTGCTCCAAAACCTAATTCGGCTACATTTCGCTGCCAGCCTTGACGACCCGAACCTGCACCTCCTTGGTAGCCGAATCCACGTAAATAATCACGTTTATCATTGCCAATATTGCGGTAACGAGGTACATAAATACCGTTGGCACGACGACCGTACGAATATTTATCCAAATCTCCTTCCCAAATACCAGAAGCTCCAATTTTGAAGTGGTGGTCCATTAAATTATGACCTAATTGACCAGAATCATTACCAAAACCATTCGGGAAACGGTTTGAGGTTGAGTTGAGCATCAAGGCCGTTGAGCCAATTGTACTACCACAAACAAAGATAATTTTTGCATAAAATTCACGTACATCCATCGTTTGGGTATCGACGATGCGAACGCCAGTGGCTTTCTGCGATTTTTCGTCAAATAAAATTTCTTTAACAGCTGAATCTGGGCGAAGCGTTAGGCGACCCGTTTTTGCCGCAGGAGGTAAAGTACAAGATTGTGTACTGAAATATGCACCATAAGGACAACCCAATGAACATTTATTACGGTACTGACATCCGGCACGACCAACGCCGAGTTGTTCTTTACGAGCTTCCGAAAGGTTGGCTACACGTCCGATGGTCATTACACGACCTGGGAAGTTTTTTTCGATGCGTTTACGTACTTCTTTTTCTACGCAATACATTTCCATTGGTGGTAAAAACTCACTATCAGGCAAATGTGGTAAACCGAGTTTTTCGCCCGAAATACCTGCAAATTTTTCAACGTAAGAATACCAAGGTGCGATATCTTTATAGCGAATTGGCCAATCAATGGCAATCCCTTCTTTTAGGTTTGCTTCAAAATCAAGGTCGCTCAAACGATATGATTGACGCCCCCACATGATTGATTTTCCACCAACGATATTTGGTCTGTACCAGTCGAAACGTTTTACTTCTTTGTATAATGAATCCGAATCGTTCATCCAATATTTTTCGGTCATTTCGTTGTACGGATAATCACGAGCTAATTTTGGATGACTTGCTTTTTGTTCTACCGTCAAACGTCCATTATATTGCGTTTCCCACGGAGCTTTCATGGCATTTTCATAGCCTGTTACGTGGTCGAGTTGGCGGCCTTTTTCGAGCATCAATACTCGCATTCCTTTCTCGGTCAATTCTTTTGCTGCCCAACCGCCCGAGATACCCGAGCCAATTACGATGGCATCGTAGGTTTGGTCTTTGATTAAATCTATATTTAAGTTTGCCATTGTTTAGTACTTTTTAAGAGTTGATTATTTACCATGCGTTTACCACGGAGGCACAGAGAACACAGATTTACACTGAGTTTCTTACATGAAATTATAATGCCCAAGTTTTCTGACCTGGTTTGAGTGGAATACACGCTTCAAATTTTCCTGGAATTGGGAGATATTCTAATGCTTGCGTTGCTCCGATTTCTGAAGTGAAATAGCCAGTCACGGTTAAGCTTTTCATAGTCAAGAAGAAAGCTTTGTTATCAACTGTGCTTTGTTTGACCATTTCGTTTTTCTGAGCAACATCAAGTGCTACAAAACCTTTACCGAATTTGGCTTGGCTGTCGGCATCGAGTTTGGCTAAACCAGCATAAAATTTTTCTTGGTCGGCTTTTTCGTAGCAATCACGCATGACTCGTACGATAAACTTTTCAACACCTGCGGCTTTCGCTCCCGGAGTGCCAGTTGTTGGAATGATAATATCGGCAACTTCGGCCAATAAAGCTGTTTGGTCGGCTGTTACGGCAACACTTTCGCCAGTGTTGAGAACCTCTCCCATAGCACCTGCCATTAATGGTGCCGATAAAACTCCCCCCAGTAGGTAAGTTACTCTCTGTATGGCTTCTCTACGATTCATAATATATATTTTAGTTTTGAATGAGTGAGTGATAGAATGAGTGAATTTTAGAGATAATTTGTATAGTTTATTCTATCATTCATTCAATCTATCCTTCAAAATTATCTTTTAAAGCTTTCGCCTACGAATTTCATAACTTCGGGCAATGCCGTACGCCAATACGACCAAGTATGTCCGCCATCACGTACTCTAAATTCGTGTGGGATTTTCTTGTCAATCATCATAGCATGAAGTGCCATATTACCTTTTATCAAGAAATCATCGTCGCCACAATCAATGTAGAATTTTACTTTTTTCAAATCATCAGCATTGGCAGTTTCTACGATTTTTATGGGAGCATTTTTGTAATAATGGTCGGTTAGACGCTCTTTTCCTTTTAAATCTTTTCCATACAAATCACCAAAGACTGAGTTCCATCGTGCATTATCCATCGTGCCAGTTGCAATTTCATCATCAGTCCAAACTGCTGCACTTAGTGGAGCAGCCGCTGCAAACATATCAGGGTGCTTGGTTGCATAAAGAAGCGTTCCGAGTCCGCCCATCGAAAGGCCAGCTACTGCTCTAAACTCTTTTTTTGCACGAATTCTGTAATTTGATTCGATGTAGGGAATAAATTCTTTGATGAAAAAATCTTCAAATTTATATTTTCCATCGAAAGTATTCATATACCAACTTACACCAGCATCAGGCATTACGATAATCATCGGTGGAGCTTCACCGCTGCTAATGGTGCGGTCGGCAATTTCGGGTGTTTGTCCAAATTGAGTCCAGCCAGTTTCGTCGTCGGTATAGCCGTGAAGGAGGTAAAGAACAGGGTATTGACGATTAGTTTTATCGTAGTCGGCAGGAAGATAAATACTGTATTCAACATCTTTTCCGAGAGTGCTGCTTTTGATTTTTAGGCTTTCTTTGATAGTTCCTTGCTGGGCATAAGTAGCGAA
>NZ_JBMLRC010000456.1:1888-9649 GCF_049241225.1 Emticicia sp. | reverse complement strand
GTGCAAGAAGGCACAAGGCTCGAAGAAGAAGCTCTCAACCGTGCCACTTCGGTATATTTAGTTGACCGCACGATTCCGATGTTGCCCGAAAAACTCTCGAATAACCTTTGTTCGCTTCGTCCGCACGAGGATAAACTGACATTTTCGGCAGTTTTTGAAATGACCCATGACGGACGATTGATAAACGAATGGTTTGGCCGAACGGTTATTCATTCTGACCACCGATTTAGCTACGAAGATGCTCAAGAAGTATTGGAAAACGAAGAAGGCGATGTACTGAATCCTGCAACGGAACCCGATGAAATTCTTGAAAAATATCGTTTCCCACTACATACGCTTAATCATTTAGCAAAGATTCTAAAAAAAGAGCGTTTCAGAAATGGAGCAATTAATTTTGAAACCAACGAAGTAAAGTTCAAACTCGATGAAACTGGCAAACCGCTCGGTGTAGTGCTAAAAATCAGAAAAGATGCCCACAAGCTCATCGAAGAATTTATGCTCTTGGCCAATAAAAAAGTGGCAGAGTTTGTTTTCAAACTTAAAAATGAAACAAATTCGGAAGCTAACACGATGGTCTATCGTGTGCATGAGCCACCAAATCCTGAAAAATTACAGAACTTCGCCAATTTTGCTGGTCGATTTGGTTTTTCAATCAAAACTGATTCGGATAAAACCCTATCGAATTCGATGAACAAAATGATGGCCGAAGTTGAGGGAACGCCCGTACAGAATGTACTCGAACAACTGGCAGTTCGCACGATGTCGAAGGCTCGTTATACAACCGAACCTTTGGGGCATTTTGGCCTTGCTTTTGAGCATTATAGTCACTTTACGTCGCCTATTCGTCGTTATCCTGATATGATGGCTCATCGACTTTTGCAACATTATCTCACGGCTTCACCGAAAGATAGAAATAAGGTCTCGCACGATGAATATGAGAAGAAATCGAAACATTCGTCTGACCGAGAAAAACTCGCTGCTGAAGCCGAAAGAGCCTCAATTAAGTACAAACAAGTAGAATTCATGAGTTTGCAAGAACGCCGAACAATTTTCACGGGCGTTGTGACAGGCGTAACTGATTTCGGAATTTTCGTAGAAATCACTTCTACCAGTTGTGAAGGAATGGTTCGTTTGGGTGATTTAAAAGATGATTTTTACGAATGGGATAGAAATAATTATCGAGTTGTAGGAAAACGCACAGGTCGAGTAATCAACTTTGGCGATACCGTGAAAGTAACCGTAAAAGGCACTGACTTGGAGCGTAGAAGCATGGATTTGGAATTGGTAGGTCTGGAAGGAAAATCAATGCCTGCGAGCAGTACGAAACGAAGTAATAAAGATGCTACAAGTAGCAGAGGAGGCCGCAGAGAAAAACCAAGTCGAACTGCCCCAAAAAGCAGCCGAACAAGCAGTAAAGACAAAGGTAAGCGTAGGAGGAAGTAATTGAAAATTAGTTAATCGGTTTTCGGAAACAATTCTAATCTATAAAGGTTAAATAAACAGGTAAGTAGCTAAATGACTATTTACCTGTTTTTTGTTTACGTCATTTTAAATTTACATTCTGATACATTTTGCAAAAACGTCTAAATTGGACGTTCCTACGTGTAAAATTTGACTAATAAAATTAATCGAAAATGAATATTCTAATTACAGGCGGCACGGGTATGATTGGGCATCGGCTCACCGAATTACTTTTGGCAAAAGGCCATAAGGTTTCATATTTGAGCAGAAAAAAAGAAAAACTACCCAATGTAGAGGTTTTTCAGTGGGATATTCAGAAAGGATATATCGAAGAAGGTGCTTTAGAGGCGACTGATTATGTAGTCCATTTAGCAGGAGCAGGCATAGCCGATAAACGTTGGACTGACGAACGCAAAAAAGAAATCATTGATTCTCGCATTCAGCCGATTGAGTTGATTAATAAGTATTTACAAGAAAAAAACATTCAACTCAAAGGCTTTATTTCAGCATCTGCTATCGGGATTTATGGCGGTGATACGGGTGATGTTAAGTTAGATGAAAGTAGTGTTTTAGGAAATGACTTTTTGGCCGAATGTACCAAACTTTGGGAAATTCATGCAAAAAAAGTTACGAATGCCGCTCGAATCGTGAGTGTCAGAATCGGTATTGTTTTGAGCGAAAAAGGTGGAGCTTTGCCTAAACTTGTTCAACCTATTCGCCTTGGTTTTGGGGCAGCTCTGGGAAGTGGAAAACAATTTATGTCATGGATTCACGTAGATGACCTTTGTGGAATTTTTGTAAAAGCCATCGAAGATGAAAAAATGCAGGGGCCGTATAATGCCGTTGCACCAAATCCTGTAACGAATCAAGAAATAACAAACGTTGCTGCGGAAGTGCTGAAAAAGCCACTTTGGCTACCGAATGTTCCGAGTTTTGCATTAAAATTAGTTTTCGGAGAAATGGGAATTGTCGTAACTGGTGGTAACTTTGTGCTGAACAAAAGGCTTTCGCAAGAAACCAATTTTCAGTATAAGTTTACAACTATTAAAGACGCTTTGAGTGATTTGTTATAGTCGATAGTCCACAGACGACGGTCGATAGAAGAACTCATAATTCATAACTCAAAAAATGGCTTCCATATTTTCAAGAATCATTGCAGGTGAAATTCCTTGCCATAAAATTGCCGAAAACGACCAATATTTTGCATTTTTAGATGTGTTTCCGTGTGCAGTTGGCCACGTTTTGGTTGTTCCGAAACAAGAAATCGACTATTTATTCGACCTAAGTGATGAACTTTATGCGGGTCTGATGGCTTTTGCCAAGCAAATCGAGCCAGCCATTCGTAAGGCCGTACCATGCAAGCGTGTGGGTGTCGCTGTCATTGGTTTAGAAGTACCTCACGCCCACGTTCATCTGATTCCTATGAATAGCATGAGCGATATGAATTTTCATAATAAACTAAAACTTTCACCAGAAGAACTTGCCGAAACTGCTGCCAAAATCAGGAGTTTTCTGAATTAATATCATGGAAATTATTTATGCCATCATCATTGCGATAATACCTCTGTTTTTATCGCTAAGAACTATTTTTTTGCTTCGTAAAAATCCAAAAATATCTGATTTTATGAAAAGCATCATTATTGCTGTTTTGTGTGGAATTATTTTGGTATCAATCAGCGTAAGTGTGCATCATTTTATGAATCTTGCCGATGCAAAATCGAACATGAGTGTGGGCGTTCTGACGAGCGTACAAATCATTTTGTCGGGCGTAGTATTCTTGGTTTCGAGGGTTTTGAGTAGGGTTTAAACTCGCCTATTTTTCTTTGACACTTTTCATAATTAATGTATATTTGTTTATTAAAACAAAATAATATGTCAACGCAAACTTTGATAATTGAGGCTGAAAACGATAAAATAAAAGCACTTAAAGCCTTTTTAACAGCTTTTGGTATAAACTATCGAATCAAAAAAAACAGCTCCAAAGATACAACTGAGTACTTGATGAGTAATCCTAAAAATAAGAAAAGATTGCTGGAATCAATTGAGCAATTAAACAATGGAACTACCGAAACTCATAGCCTCATTGAAGCATGAATCTGATATGAACACCTCATGCTTGGGAGGAATATACTTCTTGGCAAGATGTTGATAGAAAAATTGTCAAAAGAATCAACGACCTTATAAAAGAGTGCTTACGAACACCTTTTGAAGGCAAAGGAAAGCCAGAACCTTTGAAAGGAGATTTAAGTGGTTTTTGGTCGAGAAGAATAACTGATGAACACCGACTTGTTTATAAAGTTAGTAGTAAAGAAATAGCTATTGTTCAATGCAGAAATCACTATTGATTTCTACAATTTGAGCATCTTAAGTCTACAAAAAAAATCTAAAATATTTTCAAACTTTCTTATGGAAATTTAAACTCATAAGCATCAATATTCCAAAACCTAAAATATTGATGCTCATGAAAAATACGCTTCAACTCTCTATTACCAATCCTTGTCACGAAAATTGGGATAATTTTACCCCTACTACTTCGGGGGGCTTTTGTGGGTCTTGTCAAAAAAACGTACGAGACTTTACTCAAATGTCTGATACCGAACTCATTGCTTATTTTAGAAATGCTGCAAGTAAACAAAGTGAGTCGTTGTGTGGTCGTTTTCGAGATAATCAACTTCAAACCAAATTTGATATAAATCAGTGGTTTCCAGAATGGATTATTGAAGAAAATCAGCTCTTCTACGAAATTCCTGTGGAGAAATTATCGAATAAAAGCTTACGCATTGATTTACCCAGTTTTTCAAACAAACATTTCATCCGAAATTCGATTGCGGCGATGCTTATCTTGAGCTTTTCGGTCAATGCCCAAAAGACAACCATCACAGGCAAAATCACTGATGCCAACGATGGCTCTGGCCTACCAGGAGTTTCGATTCAGATTATAGGTACGCAGAAAGGTACAATTTCAAACACTGATGGAGAATACAAAATTGAAGTTGAGAAAAACCAAAAATTACGCTTTGGTTTTGTTGGCTACGAAACCCAAGAAATTAAAGTCGAAGATAGCCCTAATATCAATCTAAAAATGGAAGGAGCAGTAATGGGAGAAGTGGTGGTGACAGCTCATGCCAATACAATGGGTAAATATTCATTGGGAGGGTATATTAGTGTAATCAGCAGTAATATTTGTACCATTGAAAGCACCCAAGAAAAACTTCCTCAACCGGAAAGGTTATCTATTTACCCAAATATCGCACGAACAAATGATATTTTTCTACAACTAGAACCACTCGAAACCGAAGATGGAACAAAAGTAACTGCTTTTGGTAAAGTAGAAAAACTGGAAGTTTATGATTATTATACTGGGAAAAACTTCAAAATAAGCTATGATAAAGAACCCAATGGCGAGCTAAAACTTGATATTTCAAGAATACCTAATGGGCTTTATGTGGTTAGGCTTTTGCAAAAAAACGAAACTGATATCGAAAAACCTATCGTTTCGATTGCACGATTGGTTATTGAAAGATGATTTGTTACTATTTTTTCGGTGGGGTTCGACTGCGTCGGCAGCCCGATCCGCTCACCCACCGAAAAATAGGTCACGTTACTGAAAAAAATTCCAAGTTTTCTTCATTGCCTCGTTGCCTGAGCGAAGTCGAAGGTAACGAGGCATCGAAGAAGAAAAATCACTTCAATTTCCCCTTCAAAACTTCAAATTCTTTCTTTAAAGAAGCATTTTTATAAAGAGTCTGATACGCAAAATTGGTTATTGGCATTTCTATTTCGTATTGCTGCATCATTTCGTAAATACACTTTACGGCATAATAACCTTCGGCAATCATATTCATTTCGAGTTGAGCCGCTTGTACGCTGTATCCTCGACCAATCATATTGCCAAAAGTACGATTTCGGCTAAATTGTGAATAAGCCGTTACGAGCAAATCTCCCAAGTAGGCAGAAGCACTTAAATCTCGCTCCATTGGTGCAATTACGTCAACCACTCGCTTGATTTCTTGCATGGCGTTTGAAACCATTACTGCCTGAAAATTATCTCCCCCACCCAATCCGTGCGTGATTCCGCAAGCGAGAGCCACGATATTTTTCATTACTGCGGCATATTCTACGCCATAAATATCAGCGAGAACCGATGTTTTTACGAATCGGCAACGCATCAATTCGGCAAATTCGGTGGCCAATTCGATATTTGGCGAAGCGATTGTAAGATATGATTGTTTTTCGAGAGCAACTTCTTCGGCATGGCACGGACCAGCAATGATTCCCATATTCTGGTGCGAAACTCCGTAGTTTTCTGCCAAATAATCAGTGATAAGCTGATTGCTTTCGGGAATCATTCCTTTGATAGCCGAAATGATTTTTTTATTGACTAAATTTTCTGCTGATATGGATTTAATAGCATCACTCACAAAAGCCGCAGGAACGGCCAATATCACCCATTCGGTGCCTCGGAGTGCTTCTTTAAGATTGGTATAAGGTTTAACTTTAGAAGGATGAACCTCAACGCTACTCAAATATTTGGGATTATGATGGTGTTTTTTGATATGTTCTACATCGCTTACGCTTCGCATCCACCACTTGATTTGTACATTTCCTTGACTCAATATCTTTACGATTGCCGTAGCCCAGCTTCCACCTCCGATTACTGTGATTTTCATTCTATTCCAACGATTATGAACAAGTTTGGAGACTTGTTCTGCTTTTTCAATGCTAAGTAAATTAAAAGACTTGAATAAAAAAAGAGATACCCTCAAATAAGGAAGGCTTCGCTTAGAGCGAAGCCTTCCTTGTACATTTCTTATAATATAGGCTAAAAACTGTACACTATCTATTCCTTCTTCTTGTCTTTATCGTCTTTTTTCTCTACTTTTTTTGTTATCAGCTCACCATCTTTCAGTTTTTTGGAAACTGCAATAAATGGCCCAGAAACGATTTCTTCACCTTCTTTCAAACCGCTAATCACCTCGATTGTTCCTGCGGCAGTATCAGTAATACCTGTTTTTACTTCACGTATTTTTGCTTTGCCTTTATCGTGAATAAACACTACTTCTTTAGGTTTATCTTTTTTGGTAGGTTTTGGTTCTTGAGTTGTTGCTGCTGGAGCATCACTATCTTTTTTGTCATCCGTACTTGCAGCATCGTCTGCTCCACGAGTCGTTACGGCGGCAATCGGCACACTCATTACACCCAGTTTCTTTTCAGTCACGATGTCAACGGTGGCAGTCATACCTGGTTTGAAAGGATATACTTTGCGAGCTTTACGGTCAACTAATTCACGGTAAGATTCTGGCAAAATTCTAATTCTTACTTCAAATTCCGTTACGGCATCAGTTGAAGCAGCCGCTAACGAACCTGTTCCAGAACCATTGGCCGTATTAGCAATTTCGGTTACAATTCCTCTGAATTTTTTACCAGTCATGGCATACGAATCTACGTCAATGATGGCAGTATCGCCCAAACTTACACGCACGATATCGTTTTCGTTTACATTGATTCTAACCTCCATGTTATTCAAATTCGCAATACGAAGTATCTCAGTACCAGCCATTTGTGAAGTTCCAACAACCCTTTCACCCAATTCAACGGCCAATTTCGATACGATACCGCTCATTGGAGCATAAATACTTGTTTTACGTAAGTTTTCTGAAGCATCTTTTAAACCTGCTTCAGCACTTTTTACGTTAAATTTCGATGCCTCAACGCTTGATTTAGCTGCTTCCAAATCTTGGCGAGCAACTTTTAAATTAGTTTCTGCAATTTCTAAATCAGATGCCGAAACAACTTTTTCATCAAATAATCTTTTTTGGCGATTATACTCTGCTTGGGTTCTTACCAAACGTGCTTCGGCTTGAGCAATGGCTGATTTTGCCTGCTCAGCACTTGCTTTGGTCTGATTTACTACGGCTTCGGCACGTTGCGTAATCGAAATATAGTTTTCTGGTTGGATTTTCAATAAAAGTTGTCCTTTTTTCACAGAATCACCTTCTTTCACGTATAAAGCAATGATTTCACCTGGTACGTCAGGCGTAATTTTTACCTCAACTTCGGGCTGAATTTTTCCCGATGCCGAAACGGTTTCTGTAATATCGGATTTACCAACTTTTACAAACTCAACTTCGGTTGGTTTTTCTTTACCAATCCAACCTTGTTGTTTTGCAACCAATAAAAATATAACAAGTAGGGCAACAACGCTACCCAAAATCCACCAGAGTCTATTTGATTTTTTCATTGAGAAATTTTATTTAGTCCATAGTCGATGGACGACAGTAATAGTATTTGGTTATTGGT
>NZ_JBMLRC010000456.1:0-1788 GCF_049241225.1 Emticicia sp. | reverse complement strand
AATCACCACGCTTAAAACGAAAGCGGTTTATTTTGATAGAAATCTAAAATCTTGATTCGGAAAATATAATCGTATTTGGCTTGAATTTGATTGATTCTGGCACGGTCGAGATTAGTTTTTGAAATGCTATAATCTAAGGCATTCAACGACCCGACATTAAATCTTGATTCTGCCGCACGGAAAGACTCTTCTAAGGCTTTTACCTGATTTCCCAAGGCAGAATATCTTTTGGCCGAATTTGTGAGGTTTACGTAAGCTTGGTCAATGTCCTGACGCAAACGTAAGCGTACGTTTTCGGCTTGTATTTCGCTTTGTTTTTGATTGATTTGGGCAGCAGTTAATCTAAACTTTGTACTATAACCATTAAAAATTGGCACTCTTAGACTTAGTCCGATTGAATTATTGGCGTTTCCTGTTAATTGTCTGAAATATTTGATTTTTTCAGTTGTGGTGCTTGATGTTGGTACAAAAGCAAATACAGGGTAGCGTGTTCCAGCTACATTTACATAACCCGCTTCGGTTTCAACAATTCGCTGAGTTACATTTACATTTTCGGCCACTGTCGTATAATTAGTATTAAGAGCGGCAGAAGCCGAAATAACGGGCATCTTTAAACCTTTAGCAATATCAATTGATTTTTGGGAGGCCTTCACTCGCATATCAGCGGCTTGCACATCAGCCAAGAAAGACTGAGCGATTTCATAAACTTGGGCGGAAGAAGTCGGATACGGCTGAATACTCGGATTTGGCACTTCGACTCTGACTACTTCAATATCACGGTCGGCAGCAGCATTCATCAATTGTTTTAAAGTCAATTTTGCTGAGATAATGGCATTTTCGGCATTGACAACGCTCACTTCATCATTGGCCAATTGTGCTTTAATATCAAACAAATTAGTCTCGGGCAATGAACCCGCATTGACGAGCTTTTGTGTGCGTTCGAGCTGGGTTTGTGTTACTTCCATTTGGCGTTGAGCAACCGCCAATAAATCTTGTTGAGAAAGCACATTCAGATAACCCACCACAATATTAAGCGTGATTTGGTTTTTCATGGCTTGTAAATCAAGGCGAGATGCTTCCAAGTTCAACTGATTGAGGGCGATTCCATTGCGAGTTTGATACCCATCAAAAAGCGTAACACCTGCATTAAGACCAAAACCATTTGAACCAACGGTATTTGTTACGATACCATTAGTAAAAGGATTGATATTACGGCCTGTGAAGACATTAAGGTTTGTTCCTCCATTAAGATTAGGATACCTTGCCCATTTCGATTGTTCGAGCGTGTTGAGCCCTTGCTCTACTTGTAGGCTATTTTGCTTAATTGAAAGATTATTTTTCAAAGCAAAATCAATGGCTTCTTGCAAAGTTATTTTTTCGCCAGTTGAAGTACTGCGTTCTCCACTCCCCGACACAGTAATTTGTGCATAAGAAACAGAATTGGCAAGAAGAAAAGTTGAAAGTAAAATTTTAGCTAATTTCATACGAATGTTAGATGCTGAGGTCAAAACTTTTCAAACCATTGAGCTACAACGGTGGCTTTGACACAACAATCTTACGAAAGTTTCGTATATGCAGGGTATAAGAAATGGATAAACGGTTTTATTGAAGTGTAGAGTTGCAAATACGAAGGAAGGCTTCGCTTCGAGCGAAGCCTTCCTTGTACTATTTCGATAATTCTTTAGCTCTATTTTCGGCGGCTAAAATACCTTTCGAGATTCCTTCTGGAATATTATTTTCTTCAAAAGTACGTAAAGCGGCTTCGGTTGTTCCACCTTTTGAAGCAAC
>NZ_JBMLRC010000455.1:0-3894 GCF_049241225.1 Emticicia sp. | reverse complement strand
TTAATGCGAAGCTATTACTGAGTAATCAGACTTCTTTCAAATCCTCAACCTCTACACGCCCACCAGCGTGCGAAAAGCTAAGTTTTCGTGCATCATTGCTCTGCGATTGCTGCACGCCTGTGAGTAAATATCCTTTCGTATCGTATTTTTTGAGGCCATTCTCATCAGTAATTTCCAAAATATCTTCAGTTTGATAATAGGCATAACTTATGCCATTTTGGCTTCCTTTAATAGACGCAAATCGCCTTGAACCAACCGCTGGCTGAATCGGCACAAAAGTTTCGTTTTCAGTCTCGACTGGCAGCTCAACTAAGACTCTACAAAGTTTATCAACTTTAGCTTTTAGCTCGTTATTAAACATATCGCCTACCATCACCATTCCTCCAGCTTGCCATTGACCCATGCCACCTAATTCGGCAATATTAAATTGTACTTGTCGGCCGGCGTTTCTTTGTAAACCTTCTAAAAGTTGACTAACGGTGCTTTCTTGTACCTTAAACTCTTGTGCTATTGCTGCTAAAGTTTTCATTTTTTCTTTGATTTTAGTTAATGTGAATGCTTTACAATAGCAACATGCAAAAAATCATGCCAGCCCTTCTTTCAACAAATCGTGTAAATGCACAAAACCCAATAGTTTTTTCTCTTCTACAACCACTAACTGTGTAATGCTTTTTTCTTGCATAATTGCCAACGCACTGGCGGCATATTCTTCGGGTGAAATCACCTTTGGCGTGGCATTCATGATGTCTTTTGCTTGTAATGTTGAAAAATCCTTTTGTTTATTCAACATCCTTCTTAAATCACCATCGGTTACGATTCCCAGTAGTTCATCATTATCACCCACAACGGCCGTTGCTCCCAGACGTTTTGAGGTCATTTCAATGATAACCGTCTGAATATCAGCATTTGGCAAAACTTTTGGCACGGCATTGTGCGGAAAAATATCTCTTACTTTCAGATACAGTTTTTTTCCCAAACTACCACCAGGGTGATATTTAGCAAAATCTCTACTCGTAAAATCACGGGCTTCCAAAAGGCACATTGCCAGTGCATCGCCCAAAGCCAAAGCAACAGTTGTAGAAGTAGTTGGAGCCAAATTAAGCGGACAAGCCTCCCGCTCGACGTGGGCATTCAATACAAAATCGGCATTTTTTGCCAAATATGAGCCCACATTGCTCACCATTGCTATTAATTGATTGCCGTAGCGTTTGAGTAAAGGTACTAAAACCTTTATTTCGGGAGTATCGCCACTTTTTGAGATACAAAGCACGATGTCGTCGTCTTGAATCATACCCAAATCGCCATGAATGGCATCGGCGGCGTGCATAAATATGGCAGGCGTACCCGTCGAATTCATGGTGGCTACAATTTTTTGTCCAATAATTGCACTTTTTCCTATACCAGTTATAATTAATCTACCCTTCGAATAAAGAATAGCTTCGACACAGGCCTCAAAGTCATCGTTAATATAACTTTTCAAAGAAAGAATTGCCTCGGCTTCATCTTGCAAAACTTTTTTAGCAACGCTTTGTATTTTTTTTTCTAACTTCGTATTCACTTTATTAATCCTTGATTTGACGACAAAAGTACTTGATGTTTGGTCAGTGTACAAAATAAAGTTCAGACAAAAGGTATTTGTTTGAAAAATCTAATTGATTAAATTTGGTTGAAAACAGTAAACTTAATTACGCCCAATACGTGTAAAATAATTCTATATAAAATCAAAAATAGTATTAACTTAGCGTAATTACTCACCTATTATAATTTTCCGTACAGCAACATTGCATTTATGGTAGACGCAGCGATACAACAGACCTTAAAAGAAAAACTCAAAGAAATCTTCGGCTTTGATGCCTTCCGAGGTGAGCAAGAGTCCATTATCAATAATATTGTTAGTGGCAATAACACCTTTGTGATAATGCCAACAGGGGCAGGAAAATCTCTTTGCTATCAATTACCAGCAATGGTATTAGATGGCACAGCAATTGTGATTTCACCGCTAATTGCACTCATGAAAAACCAAGTTGACCAAATGACAGCATTTGGTATCAACGCACAGTTTTTGAACTCAACCCTCAATAAGTCAGAAATGACTCGTGTGAAAAACGATGTGTTGAGCGGAGATTGCCGATTACTCTACATTGCCCCTGAGTCACTTACAAAAGAAGATAACCTTACTTTTTTAAAGAAGGCAAAATTATCATTTATTGCAGTTGATGAAGCTCACTGTATTTCGGAGTGGGGACACGATTTCCGTCCAGAGTACCGCCGTATCAGAGGAATTATTGATGATATTGATGCAAAACTTCCAATTATTGCTCTTACCGCAACAGCAACTCCGAAAGTACAGCAAGATATTCAGAAAAACCTCAACATGGAGGAGTCTCATATCTTCAAATCTTCGTTCAATCGTAAGAATCTCTACTATGAAATCAGACCGAAGATTGACTCTAAGAAACAGCTCATTAAGTATATAGCCAACAATAAAGGTAAGTCAGGAATTATTTACTGTTTAAGCCGCAAAAAGGTAGAGGAAATTGCCAGCTTGCTAACAGTAAATGGCATAAAAGCATTGCCTTATCATGCAGGATTAGATTCTGATACTCGCATGAAAAATCAAGATGCTTTCTTGAACGAAGAATGCGATGTAATCGTGGCTACGATTGCCTTTGGTATGGGTATCGATAAACCCGATGTAAGATTTGTGATTCACTACGACGCACCAAAATCGCTTGAAGGCTATTACCAAGAAACAGGGCGTGCAGGACGCGACGGCTTAGAAGGTAACTGTTTGATGTTCTACGCCTACGATGACATTCTGAAACTCGAAAAATTCAATAAAGATAAAACCGTAACCGAACGAGATAATGCCCGTGCATTGCTCATGGAGATGGTGGCCTACTCGAATTTAGGTATTTGTCGCCGCCGCCAATTATTAAGCTATTTCGGTGAATATTCTGAAAAAGACTGCGGTTTCTGCGATAACTGTATCAAGCCAACCAAAAAAATCAAGATTGAAGATGAAGCCGTTTTGGGTTTAAAAGCAGTGCTTCAATCAGGTGAAAGATTTGATATTCAGCACATTGCTGATATCCTTACGGCCAATACATCAAATGCCTACATTCGTAGCCACGAACACGACAAACTGGAAGTTTATGGCAAAGGAAAAGGAATGTTTGTGGCTCATGATGAAGACGACGATGATGATGACGAAGATGAGGAAGATGAAGTAGAATTGGAAGTATCGGATGATGACGATGATGAAGAAGAAGTAAAACCAGTTGCAGCCAAATCACCGAAGCCAAGTAAGAAAGCCGAAAAGGCTTCTAAAAAATCGGATAATAAACGTACATCAAACGATTATTGGGTTTCGGTTCTACGCCAAATGATGGTACTGGGCTTTATCGAAAAAGATATTGAGAATGCCTACGGAGTAGTAAAATTGACCGAAAAAGGGAAGAAGTTTATCGAGGACTCGCACCCAATCACAATTTCGGAAGACCACAACTACGAAAACACCGAAAGCAGTGACGACGACGATATTTCAACTAACAATAATTCATCGGGTGGCGGAGCATTTGATGCCGCTCTATTCGAGTTATTGAAGGCACTTCGTAAGAAAATCGCTAAAGAAAAGAATGTACCACCGTATGTAGTATTCCAAGACCCTTCGCTCGAAGAAATGGCCACTACGTATCCGACAACTCAACAAGATTTGGCTCAAATCAATGGTGTAGGAATCGGAAAAGTACAAAAATTCGGTAAGCCATTCCTCGACCTCATCACTAAATACGTTGATGATAACGACATCGAAACTACGCAAGATTTAGTCGTAAAATCGGCCGTAAATAAATCAAAGATTAAGATTTATATCATTCAGCAAATCGACCGTAA
>NZ_JBMLRC010000454.1:0-1284 GCF_049241225.1 Emticicia sp. | reverse complement strand
ACAATACTCTATATAATGATATTGTTGAATACGTAAAATCCGTTAAAGGATAAAAACACCATTGATGTCAAAACCAAAGAATTTATGAAAACACCAATAACCATATTGTTCATTTTCATAAGTTCTTTGGTTTTTTCACAAAGTAATACCTACCGTCCACAACTTCGGCTTTCACCTCACTTTGGTATCGGCTGGGCCATACCACCTTTTATTGATGGCACTAATAGTAACTTAGTGCTAAAATCAAATCCACTTAAAAACTATATCATCGGCGAAGTAACCACATCCTCGGGTGCCAACAAGCAAATTTATAAAATGACCAACACCATTGGTATTGATGCCAATTATTTAGTCAGCAAACAATGGTCAGTCAATTTAGGTGTAAACCGAGCCATGCACATTAATCTTTTGAGCGACCCCGACCCCGTACGAGTCTCAAATACTACCGAATACACCACCTGGATTTATGCTTATAAATACACATCATATCTAATAGGTGCAAGATATAATCAATACGATAAGTTTTTTCAATGCAATATTCACTATGCTGGAATGGCCAAGCAGGCTATCGAAAACAATGGTGGGGCAGGTGGAGGAATCATAACCAATGGAAACGGACTAAGCAGTACCATTCTATCTCGAAAAGAAAATACATTTGTTATCTCTCCCGAATATGGCATTACAGGAGTAAGCTCATTCGACTTACCAATGGAGTTAAGTGTAGGCTTACACATTCCGACATCAATTTTTTCAAAAGAACAAGCCACTTTTATCAGAAATGGCTCAAATGCTGGAACAAATAACCTAAATTTCACCCAAGCAGCTGTGTGGCTTAGAGTACGAATACCATTTTTAGTATGGTCAAGAAATCCAAAAGCTCCCAAACCTGTAATAGTTACGAAGCCAGCACCACAAAAAACTGTTGAATATGAAGGTAAGAAAGTAGCAACCGGTGAAAAGATAATTCTAAAAAGCCTACAATTCGAGCAAGCCAAAGATGTACTTAGTCCAAGTGCCATGGCCGAACTTGATAAAGTAGAGCAATTGATGCAGCAATCTTCAACGATGATTATTGAAATCATTGGACATACCTCCGACGAAGGCGACCGCAACAGTAATATTGAGCTCTCACTAAAAAGAGCAAAAGCGTGTAAAGAGTATCTACTCAAGAAAGGAATCAAGTCAAATCGCATTCAAGTACGAGGAATGGGGCCAGATTCCCCAATCTCCCGAACCGATAAATCTCTCAATCGCAGAGTAGAGATGCAAATCATCCGCATGTAA
>NZ_JBMLRC010000453.1:0-2470 GCF_049241225.1 Emticicia sp. | reverse complement strand
GTGGCTTTTCCGCTCAACATAATAAAATCTTTTGTCCATTTTAATGAGTCAGTTCCAACCAAAACTTCTCCTTTTTTTGTGGGTTTTACCATTTCAAAAGGCACTGGTTGCAAATAATCTTTTTGTCCGTTTGGTGTTTTTAAACCTTGCAAACGGAAGTTTTCGGCTACGTATCGGGCAGCTACATTATTGGTTATTTCACCTGTTCTACGCCCCAACATTTCATCTGATGCAATGAAACGAATGTGGGCTTCGATTTCTTTTTTTGATAATTTGTATTCGGGAAGTTTGTTGACTTTCTGAGCATTTGCTCCGAAAACTATAAAGGTTAGGAGTAGTAATAGATGTTTGATTTTCATTTTGATGATAGATGTTTTTATTTGAAAATATTTAGATTTTGAGCAATTTAGAAATCGGACTGCCGACGCAGTTGCTCTACTGCATTAGTTCTAAAGCCTTAGCTACTTCGGTTGTTGGTAATTGGCAAGTTTTATCGAAACATACATAAATCGTTGTTTCGCCATTTTTTGCTGTTCGGTTTTGTAAAAGAGGAAGTTTAGAATCAGTTTCAGTGCCTACAAACACTTTATTAAGCATAAAATCGGCATCAATTTGCTTTCTGATTTCTTTTAAATTACTGCCAACAATGGCTACTTCGGCAGTTGGGTTGGTGTGTTGCGTTGCCAAACACGCCCATTGCGTTACCCACTGAGGGTCAGTCAGAACGATGCGTTTCATTTTTGCCAACATCAAATTACTGATTTCGATGAAATCATTTCTGCCTAACAACAAACCTAAATTATAAAGATTAGCGGCCATCATTGAATTTGAAGCAGGAATCACATTATCGAAAATTTCTTTTTTTCGAGCAATCAATTCTTCGCCTTGACTATCAGTGAAGTAGAAAAACTCGTCTTCTGCATCATAGAAATTGGCAATCGTATAGTCGGCCAATAATTCGGCTTCTTCTAACCACGTTTCATCGAAAGTAACCTGATAAAGAGCTGTGTAAGCATCAATCACGCTGGCATAATCTTCGAGGTATGCCACGATATTTGCTTTGCCATTTTTATAATTATGCCAAAGTCCACGACCTTCTGCCCCATCTTCGGTTGTGACTTTAATGCTCATTTTTTCTTTGATGAAGTGAGCATTTTGTAGAGCTAATTCCAAAAACTTTGGCGTATCAAGATAACGATACGCATCAACTAAACCTTTGAGCATCAGGCCATTCCACGAACATAAAATTTTATCATCAAGCCCTGGCCGAATCCTTTTTGCTCGATAATCAAAGAGTTTTTGTTTGATTTCTTGGCTCAACGGAAAACCATTTTCCATAAAATCACGCTCTTCGAGATGCACTACATTATTGCCGTGTTCCCAGTTTCCGTGTTCCGAAAACTCGAAAGTTTCACAGAATGGAGCGGCATCTTCTCCCAGAATTGCTTCAATTTCCGATTTCTTCCAAATATAGAATTTCCCTTCTTCGCCCTCACTATCAGCGTCTAAGGCCGAGTAAAAACCGCCTTCTTCGCTCATCATTTCTCGTTCAAGCCATTCAATGGTTTCGGTTACTTTGGCTTTATAAAATTCGTCGGGTTGGCCTTCTGATTTTGTTAGAGCGTAGGCTTCGGCGTAAAGCGAAACCAATTGTCCGTTGTCATAGAGCATTTTCTCGAAGTGCGGTACTTTCCAATCCTCGTCGGTTGAGTAACGAGTCCAACCGCCACCGATTGTGTCGTAAATTCCGCCCAAAGCTACTCTATCGAGTGTGTGAATAAGGTGCTGATAGGCACGTTTATCATTGGTAATGGTATAATATCTGAGCAAAAACTTCCAAATACTCGGCATCGGGAATTTTGGACTGCGATTCATACCTCCTTTCTCGAAATCAAAATCTTTGTGTAGGCGATTAAAAATCGTGGTGAGTTCTTCTTCCGAAATCTTTAGTCCATCGTCCGAAATATCCATTTGATACTTGTCGCTCTCTTTGGTGTGCATGTTTTGCGTGAAACCTTCGGCCGATTTTTGTAGTTTTTCACGGTCATTTTTGAAGGCATTACTGATGCTTTCGACCAAATTTGCCCAATTAGGTGCAGGAAAATACGTGCCACCGTAAAAAGGTTTGGCATCGGGCATCAGAAAAACATTGAGCGGCCAACCGCCACGCAGCCCCATTGCTTGCAGAGCATCCATATAAATGGCATCGACATCGGGGCGTTCTTCACGGTCAACTTTGATGCAGACCAAATGCTCATTCATGATTTCGGCAATCTGTTCGTTCTCGAAAGATTCTCGCTCCATGACGTGGCACCAATGGCAAGCCGAATAACCAATACTTACCAAAATTGGCTTGTCTTCGTCTTTGGCTTTTTGTAGGGCTTCTTCTCCCCACGGATACCACTCAACAGGATTATGGGCGTGTTGAAGTAAATATGGACTTGTTTCGTTGATGAGTTTATTTTGCATG
>NZ_JBMLRC010000452.1:0-3054 GCF_049241225.1 Emticicia sp. | reverse complement strand
ACTCGATAACTATGACCGCTCATTTTTTCGCCATCGTGTACTTTATTTCGGATAGAAATTCTGCTCAACCATTTGCCCGAAACCGACGCTGGCCAACCGCCAACTACCAATCGAAGCGGAAAACCGTGCATCACAGGAATATCTTTTCCATTCATTGCCCAAGCCAAAAGCGTTTCTTCTTCGAGGGCTTTTTTCATTGGCACACCTCTCGAAATTGGCGATTTTGTGGCATCACCACTCAAGTGAATATCTTTTCCGTAATAACCAATATAAACAGCATCGTCTTTTATTCCCACACTTTCAAGCACATCACGCAGCCTTACGCCCGTCCATTCGGCACAACTTACGGCTCCATCTTGCCACTGATTTCCCGATGTTTGTGGACTAAAACCATAACGGCCATTTCCCGCACATTCGAGCGTGAGTTGGTAGGTATAGGTTTTAAATTTTGTCTTTAAATCATTCAATGTGAATACTTTACGAGTTTTTGCCGACTCTCCATCAATCACCAATTCCCACTTTGTAGCATCAATATTTTCGGGCAGATTGCCATTATTGCGAACAAACATTTTATCGGCTGGCGTAACTTCATCATCAAGTAAATGTGGAGGTGTTTCAACATTCCACGGGCGGTCGTTGAGCAGCATCAACTCTTTGTTTTTTCCTTCGGGAAGGTCGATAAAAGCTTTTTCTCCTAAGATTTTTACTTCTTTGGGTAGGTTTTTAGCAAAAACAACATCGCTACCAAGCACCGTTGCAATACTTAGAATACTTTTTTGAATAAACGAACGTCGGTTATTGGTTGATTCCATGATGGATTAAGATTGAAAATGATGAATCACATAATACAAAGATAATAGACAAACGATAAGCCAAAGCCCAACGGCCTGAAAAACTACTTTACCTCCAATTTTTTTTAGATTTTCGACCGAAATCCCCGAGCCAATCAGCAATAGACTAACGACCATTATTTGTTTTGAAATACCATAAAGTGATAAATAAAAGCTTTTATAGGCAGGAAAAAAGCTAAAAAGGCAAGATGCCAAGATAAAACCAATAATAAATGAAGGAATCTTGAAAGATTCACGGTTTTTGCTAAAACCAAGCACCAAAACCAGAGAAACTGGAATAATCCAAATGATGCGGAGCATTTTTGTGATGGATGCAATGCCAAGAGCTACATCGCCATATTTGGCGGCAGCCCCAACAACCGAACTCGTATCGTGAATAGCAATGGCTGCCCAAGTGCCAAATTGTACCTGCGAAAGCCCCAGCCAATGGCCAATAGCAGGAAAAACAAGTAAAGCAATGGCATTGAGCAAAAACACCACGCCTGTCGAAACCGAAAGTTTATCGGCATCAGCTTTGATTACTGAACCCACGGCCGCAATGGCACTTCCTCCACAGATGGCCGTGCCAGCCGAAATAAGCAACACAATGGTTTTATCAAGTTTCAAAAATTTACCAATCAGAAAACCCATCGACAGCACGCCAAGCACAAAAAGTGCGGTTGTTCCGATATTTTCTTGACCTTCTTTGGCCAAAACCTGAATATTAATACCAAATCCTAAACCAATGACCGAGGCTTTCAGTAAATACCCACCCCAAATATTGGTTTTATCTTTGTCTGGATTTCCGACCGTCAGGGCAAAAATTAAACCTAAAAGCAAAGCCCAAGTGGAATTGATGACAGGAAAACAACAGATAATTGCCAAGACTCCGAGTATGATTGTTTGTTTTTTCATGGGTCAAAGGTAGAACCCAAAGTACAGCACAAACAAATCGTATTTTTTTATAATCAATTACTTTTGGTTATAATGCCGATTAGCA
This sequence comes from Emticicia sp., assembly GCF_049241225.1. Taxonomy (NCBI): domain Bacteria; kingdom Pseudomonadati; phylum Bacteroidota; class Cytophagia; order Cytophagales; family Leadbetterellaceae; genus Emticicia; species Emticicia sp. The sequence goes on along the minus strand of NZ_JBMLRC010000452.1, from coordinate 1,224 downwards.
AACTGCATAAATATCGAAGAAAGGTTATCTTGTTGCCCATGCAGATTGACAAACGAAAAAGTACGTAAAATTTCAAAATCTTGAATGTTTATAATGCGAAATTCTTCACGTTTGAGCTCTTTCTGAATCGCCCGAATCGACATGAACGACATCGCCTGCGAATGCTCCAAAAACGACTTGATACTTTCGGTGCTACCGAGGTGCATCACTATCGAAAGATTCGATAATTTCAAGCCTTTTTCTTTCAAGGCACTTTCAATCACTTCGAGCGTGCCTGAGCCTCGCTCACGTAGCACGAGTGGGATATTGGGCAAATCGTCTAAACTGATGCTTGTTTGCTTGGCAAATTTGCTTTTTGTGTGAACCACCGCTACCAGTTCATCGTCCATGAACTCAGTGTATTTCAAGCTATTATGGTGCTTTTTGCCTTCTACGATTCCTAAATCTATGTTTTTTGATAAAACTGCATTTTCAATAAACTCCGAATTTCCGTTTAGGAGTGTAAGTTCGATTTGAGGAAATTTCTCGTGAAAAGATGCCAAAATTGGCGAAATCAGATACTGCCCGATGGTGGTACTTGCTCCCAAGCGAAGGCTACCCTGATATTGTTTTTTGAGCGTTCCGAGTTCAAAAATGGCCTCTTGATAAAGTCTAAATATCTCAGTTGCATATCGAAACAGGACTTCACCCGCCGTAGTCAAAACAATGAAATTTCCCTTGCGTTCAAAGAGTCGAACACCCAATGATTCTTCCAAAAGTTTGATATGTTTGGTTACGGCGGGTTGCGTAATAAATAGCTCGGCAGCAGCTTTGGTAAAGCTCTGATTTTTGCTGACTGAGTAGAAAACTTTTAACCTAAAATCATCCATCGAAAGTTTTTTCTTCAAAAATAGTATAACTTTTCGTAATACTTTACGCATTCGTAAATTTGATGGCGGGGTCGGTAGAAAAAATTATGTATTTTTGTTGAAAATCAAAAAAGTATATGCTCATACGGTACGTCAGAATGACTTTTCAGGCCGATAAAGTCAGTGAGTTTGAAGAAATATTTAATAGTTCTAAACATAAAATTAGAGCCATGCAGGGTTGTTCTTATCTCGAACTGATGCGAGACATCAACCTACCTAATGTTTATATGACTCACAGCCATTGGGAATCGGAAACTGATTTGAATAATTACCGAGACTCGGAGCTTTTCAAAACCACTTGGGCAAAAACGAAAGT